>CAZKNV010000288.1:0-3299 GCA_964554145.1 uncultured Burkholderiaceae bacterium | reverse complement strand
GTCGTCGGTATGCCCGACGACTGGCCCCAGTTGCAGCCGCCGTGGTCCTCGGCGCCGGGCCATGGTCAGCAGTTCGCGTCTTAGTTGGGACCGCCGGCTAACCCGGAACCGATGGCGCCGAGGATCGCTGCGCCGTCCTTCGGCGTAACCGGGAACTTGATAGTGTCGGGCGGTGGGCCCTCGATCCTGAGGTTCTTGAAGAGGCTGCGGACTCGCAGGACCGCGGTGTTCTGCCGGTCGATCTCGGGCGCAGCGTGCAGCACTGCTGCGATGCCAGCCAGGTTGTTCGCTCCTGCAGACTTGAGCAGGCGACGTTGCGCGTCACCGAGCTGAAGCATTCCCGCGGCCTTGTCGAAATCGACATTGCGTGGATCGTTGGGCGGCAGCTTGCGCCAGATGTCGACCAAGACACCGAGAACCTGGGGATCGTTCGCGGCCAACGCCACCTCGGGCAATTTGGAGCTATTGGCGAGCAGCGTCGTGACCTGCCGCTCGATTGTGTTCCAGCGCGTGACAGTTTCCAGCGCGCGGCTCCTCGTCGATGTGTTCTGCGCGGTCGACAAGGTCTTTACGCCGCCGATGTCGAACCGGCCGGGAGGGAAAACAACGCGAAACAGAGGGCTGACAGACGCAGTGCTGCCAGTGACGACCGTCGGTCCGCCTTCCGCGTCCGTGCCGAAGCAGGTATCGAGGAACCGGTTCTCGCCGAACAACACGCCGCGCTCGAGCGGCGAGCGCGACGCCTCGCGCTCGTATTCGTCGCGCAGCGTGTCGAGCCAGACCTCAAGGAAGTGCTTGTAGTTCGCCCTGCCGCGTGCCGAAACGCCGGCTGAAGCGCCCGGCGAGACGACCGACGCGACGACCAGGCTTTCAAGCAGCCGGAGCCCCCACAACTCGACCACTGGCCGGCGGAAAGCACCACTACCGGTCAAGCCGCCGATGATGTCGATGTCCAGTTCTTCGAGCGGCGTGCCGACGGGAAACGTGTTGTTAAGGTAGTCGACCATGCGGGCAAACTGGGGCAGCGTGCCGGTGAAGCGTTCGTCGAGGCTGAACGGTCCCGGCGGGCTGTCGAGCAGGCAAACTCGGCGCAGCCGCGCGTTGATGCAGAAGTCCGTGCCTTTCGGGACCACGAGCACCGCGGTGAATTCCTGAATGCCTTCGATGCCGCTCGAGCGCCTGGCCATCAACTGCTGGAACCACAGGTTCGGGTCCGACGGATCGACCGAAAGCTGCTGTAGCGGCTGTGGCGACACCGAAAAGCTCAGATGCGGGGTACCCACGTACTTGGCGGAGAGCAGCGAAATGATGTTCTCGACCCGTGTGGTGTGACTGACCAGTTCGCGTCGTTCTTCGGACGCCTCGCGATTGGTCGTGTCGACGACCTGCGATACGGCACGATTACTGGCGACATCCGTGGTCGTGCTGCTGGCCGAGCCGCCGAAGGAGACTATTCCTAAGTCGAGGCCGGCCGATCCACCCGCACTGGTCGTATTCGAATGGCTGCGCAGGGTCTCGTTCATCTGCGAGCCGCTCTTGCCGATCGCGAGCCCTTCCGCTTCGCCCTCGTAGGCATCCACACCGACGACGCCGGTCTGCACCATGCGCCGGTTCAACGGCGCCGCGGCGTGAAAATAGGGCCGGATCGTGCCCAGCTCGTCGGCCGAGTTGCGGACCTTCAGGTCGAGCAGAAGGTGCATGCAGGGAATGCCTTCGCCGAGGAAGGTCGCTGCGACTTTCGAGAGCTCGGCCGGGAACGACGCCGGCGAAATCGATGCCGTGAACTTGACGAAGACAAGCTTCTCGTCGGGGAAGAGGCTCGTCAGTGTCGTGTCGTCGGGCTCGAAGAAGAACAGCGACATCGCGGTCTGTGCCGGCTCGCCGGCACTCAACGGCTGTGTGGTCGCCGCCAGCTTCCACGGGATCTCGATCGGCGGCAGGGGGGCTTCGGCTTCGGCCATGTTCCGCTCCTTGGGTGGGACAAAGATTTCCTATTGATCCTCGCAAGTCGGCGAAGACGTGGTCACTACGCGTCTCGAGCAGGCGCGAGATTGGATAATGCGCTCTTTGCTCGTAGCACTCCTCAAGGCCGCGGTGGCGCGCGTTTCCGAGGTAGCGGTCTTGATGATCCGTCCGGTAATGGAGAGCTTGCCGATGACGAGAGGTGTAAAAAGAATGCTTTCGTTCGGTGACATCGCTAGCCTCCGTAATTAAGGATCGCCAGGCGAGGAGCTGCGCGATAAATGCATGACGCCGTCAACCCGGCAACTTGGTGCGCAACAGCGCCATCAGCTCGGTCGGCGATTCGTAGAACAACACGCGCAACTTCTCGATGTGTTTGGGCCGCACATCAACTGCATCGCGTCGCTTCAACGCGAGTACCGGGCGGCCGATGGCATGCGCAATGCCGAGTTCGATCATCACGTTCAGATTCCCGCCCGTCAGATCAACGAGCACGACGCTGGCGCGGCATAAGTCGTCCCAGATCGCGTGGATGATTCGGCCTTCCTCGGCCTCGTCGCCGCGCCGGTAGACGTAGCCCCTCTCTTCGCAAGCGATTCGCGATACGTCGCGCACCTCGTTCGCCCAGTCCGGGCCGAAGGGCATCACGTGGAAGCAGCGCTTTTGAGCAGGGTCGGGGTAGGCCGCCGGCCACGCCGGGCGCAGCAGCCGCCAGGGCGGCGCGGGCAGCGTGCGAATCAGTTGCTCGGCCTTGGCGGCGAATCCGGCCGGGTCCTTCGCCAGCGCCGGATCAAGCCAGCCCATGCGTTCGAACACCTTGCGTTTCTCGTGGACGGCGGTCAGGCGGTCGAGGAAGGCGACGCTCTCGCCGATCGATGAATGGCTGCCGCTCCTCTGCGGCACGTAGAACGCCTCGTCAACGGCCTGCTGCAGCAGCGCAGAATCTTCGTCGACACTGTCGAGCGCCAACGGCGCGAGGTCAATGTCGAACGGCATCGCCTCGCCCGCCGCGCCGACCACGATCACCGGCTTTCCGAGCGCGAACGCAAGACCGAGTTCGTACGACGCTGCGGCGAGTTCGCGCGCCCGTTTGGGCGCCTTCGTCGCCAACACCGCGATCTCGCTCGCGCCGCGAAGATCGAACACGGCGATATGGCAGCCGTTCAGCTCGTCCCAGCGTGACTGGCCATGGTTCTGCAGCCGCTTCGTATTGGCTACCGAGAGCCGCCGCGCTGCAGTCGCGGCTTCGAGGTGCGTTTGCAGATCCGCGGCACCCGAGTACGCGATCGTGTTGACGTCCAGAAGGTAGTCGACGCTCTCCCAAAGCGGGCGCGCGA
>CAZKNV010000287.1:0-3309 GCA_964554145.1 uncultured Burkholderiaceae bacterium | reverse complement strand
GACTGGCGGCTGGTGCTACGGCGGATTCAAGGCGACGCCCGCATCGGGTTGGCTGCACGCACACACGATCGCGCACGATCGACCGCATGAACTGAACGCTGCATTTACGCTCGAGCGCTTCGCCGAAGGAAAGATGATCGACGAAAAGGGCGCAGGGCCGTACGCGTGGGCGCACTGAGATGTTGTTAATCCCGTGCCCCTACTGCGGCCCCCGCAATCAGATCGAGTTCACCTACGGCGGCGATGCGACCGTCAAGCGACCCGCGCTCGATGCGCCGGAGTCCGCGTGGTACGAGTACGTGTACCTGCGCGAGAACCCATGCGGCCCGCACGATGAGCTGTGGCTGCACAGCGCCGGTTGCCGCAGCTGGTTCAAGGTTCGACGCGACACACGCACGCACGACATTCTTGCCTGCGCGCGCATCGACGAGGGCCTTGCGTCGTGACACAGCCGTTCCGTTTGCCAACAGGTGGCATCGTCGATCGCACGCGACTGCTCGCGTTCGAGTACGACGGCGTTGCGCGTCAGGGGTACGCCGGCGACACGCTCGCTTCGGCGCTGCTGGCCAACGGCGTGCATCTGGTAGCGCGCAGCTTCAAATATCATCGTCCGCGTGGCACCTTCAGCGCAGGCGCCGAAGAGCCGAATGCAATGGTGCAACTGGCTCGCGGTGCGCGCACTGAACCGAATGTGCGCGCCACGACGCAGGAGTTGTACGAAGGGCTGATCGCATCGAGCCAGAACTGCTGGCCTTCGGTGCGCTTCGATATCGGCGCCATCAACAACGCAGTGTCGCGCTTGATTCCCGCCGGCTTCTACTACAAGACGTTCATGTGGCCACCGACGCCCAAATGGTGGCTCAAGTACGAACACGCGATTCGCCACGCGGCCGGCATGGGGCGCGCGGCCAGCGAACCCGACCCCGACCACTACGAGCATCGGTATGCGCATTGCGATGTGCTGGTGATCGGGGGCGGCGTCACCGGCCTGGCGAGCGCGAGCGCCGCGGCACAAGCCGGCGCGCGAGTGATCGTGTGCGACGAAAACGCATGGTGGGGCGGTGGCGTGTTCGACGCAGAGATTGACGGTCGGGCGGCGCACGACTGGATCGGCACGAAGCTCGCCGAGTTAACCGCGCACCCTGACGTGACGCTGCTAACGCGCACAACCGCATTTGGGTATTACGACGGCAATCTTGTGGGCGCCGTCGAACGCCTCACCGATCATCTGGCGGTTGCACCGGCGCACACGCCACGCCAGCGTTTGTGGAAGATCCGTGCGAAAGCAGTCGTGCTCGCCAGCGGCGCGATCGAGCGGCCGATCGCGTATGCGAACAACGACTTGCCCGGCACATTGCTGTCGGGCGCGGCGCTTACTTACGTCAAGCGCTACGGCGTGCGGCCGGGCTCACGCGCGGTCATCTTCACCAACAACGATGGCGCGTATGCCGACGCGTTGGCGTTGCACGCTGCCGGCGTTGCGATCAGCGCCATCGTCGACGCGCGGCCATCAACGTCGTTAACCAGCGCATTGCCGGCGCAAGCGCGCGCCACTGGTCTCACGTTGCTCGCCGATGCGGTGATCGCCAAGGCGCACGGCACGCAACGCGTGACAGCGGTCGATGTCGCGCCGCTCGCAGGCGGCGCGATGCGCCGCATCGAGTGCGATTTGGTATGCGTCTCAGGCGGCTGGAATCCCGCGGTGCATCTTTTTTCGCAAGCGCGCGGCAAGCTGCGCTACGACGATGCGCTCGCAACGTTCGTACCGGAATCTTCGCCGCTGCCGATCACGCCAGCCGGCGCGGCAAACGCCTGCTTCGACCTTGCGCAGGCATCGGCAGAGGGGCATGCGGCCGGCGTTGCAGCGGCCGAGCGCTCCGGCTTTACCGCGCCAGCGCATCAAGCGCCGCGCGCCGCATCGACCGCACGTTCGCCTTTGGTGCCGCTATGGTCGGTGCCCGCGCCCAGCAAGTCCGACAAATGTTTTGTCGATCTGCAAAACGATGTGACCGTCAACGACATCGCACTCGCCGCTCGCGAGAACTATCAATCGATCGAACATCTGAAGCGCTACACCACGCTCGGCATGGGCACCGATCAAGGCAAGACGAGCAACGTGATCGGCCTGGCGTTAATGGCGCAACTGCTCGATGTGCCGATTCCGAAAGTGGGCACCACGACGTTTCGCCCGCCGTACACGCCGGTGACGCTGGGCGCGATCCCGGGCCACGAAGCCGGCCCACACATTGAGCCGACGCGCACCTCGGCGATTCACGACTGGCATGCCGAGCGCGGTGCACGGTTTATCAACGCAGGGCTATGGAAGCGCCCGCATTCGTATCCGCGCCCCGGCGAATCAGAAGAGGACGCGGCGAATCGCGAAGCGCGCAACGTGCGCAACAACGTGGGTGTGGTCGATGTGTCCACGCTCGGCAAGATCGAGCTGCAGGGCCGCGATGTCGCCGAGCTACTTAATCGCGTCTACATCAACAAGTGGGACACGCTCGCGGTCGGCCGCTGCCGCTACGGCGTGATGCTGCGCGAAGACGGCATGGTGATGGACGACGGCACCACGTCACGGCTTTCAGACACGCACTATCTGATGACGACCACAACAGTCAACGCGGTCAAGGTGATGCAGCAGCTCGAATATCTGCTGCAGGCCGAGTGGCCCGAGCTCGAAGTGTTTGCGACATCGGTCACCGAGCAATGGACCGCGGCGGCGTTATCGGGGCCGAACTCGCGCAAAGTGCTCGCCAAGCTGGTCGATATCGACGTCTCGAATGAGGCGTTCTCGTTTCTCGCGGTCGGCACGTGCAACGTTCGCACCGCAAGCGAACCGGTACCCGCGCGGCTTTTCAGGATGAGCTATTCAGGCGAGATGGCGTACGAGATTCACGTGCCGGCCGATCGCGGCCGCGCAATGTGGGAAGCGGTCATTGAAGCCGGCGAAGAATTCGGCCTGATGTCGTACGGCACCGAAGCGATGAGCACGCTGCGCATCGAGAAGGGCCATGTCGTGATCGGTCCCGAAGCCGATGGCCGCACCACGGCCGATGACCTCGGCATGGGCAAGCTCGTGAACGCGAAAAAGTGGTGTATCGGTAAACCGCTGCTGAATCGACCTGCATTGACGGCGCAAGATCGCTGGCAACTGGTCGGGCTGACCGCGCTCGATGGTGCGCAAATGCCGCGCGCGGCAAAGCTCGTTGCCGATCCGGACCATGCAGCGCCGAACCCGATGCTCGGCCACGTGACATCGTGGTGCTTTTCTCCGAACCTCGATGCATGGATCGCGCTGGCGCTGCT
>CAZKNV010000286.1:0-3327 GCA_964554145.1 uncultured Burkholderiaceae bacterium | reverse complement strand
GGGTCCTTCAGGATTGCGAAGGCCAGCGCCACCTGGCCCTTCAGCGGATCAGCCACGCCGACCACTGCTACCTCGGCAACATTCGGATGCGACGACAGCGATTCCTCGATCTCACGCGTGCCGAGCCGATGGCCCGCGACGTTGATCACGTCGTCGGTGCGTCCAAGGATGAAGAAGTAGCCATCCTCGTCGCGAATGCCCCAATCGAACGTCGAATAGACATTCTGATTCGGCACGCTGGTCCAGTACGTGCGCACGAATCGTTGATCGTCGCGCCAAACGGTGCTCATGCAACCGGGCGGCAGCGGACCCTCGATCGCGACCACACCCTTTTGATGCGCTGTGGTGATCTCTTCTCCGGTGGATTCGTTGTAGATCTTGACCGAGTACCCGGCTGCCGGAACACCGGGCGACCCGAACTTGGACGGCAACGCTTCGACGTTGCGCGATATGCCGAGGATCGGCCAGCCCGTTTCGGTTTGCCAGTAGTTGTCGATGACTGGTTTGCCGATGCCATCGGCGATCCAGCGCGCGGTCGGTTCGTCGAGCGGTTCGCCGGCGAGAAACAGCAGCCGCAAGCTCGACAGGTCGTATTTCCTCAGCAGCGCAGGGTCCTGCTTCTTCAGCACGCGAATCGCGGTCGGCGACGAAAACATCACGTTGACTTTGTACTTCTCGACAATGCTCCACCAGATGCCGCCATCGGGCCGGATTGGCAGGCCTTCGTACATCACGGTGGCCATGCCATTGATCAGCGGCGCATAGACGATGTAGCTGTGACCGACTACCCAGCCGATATCGCTGGTCGAAAAATAGGTTTCGCCGGGCTGGCAACAGAAAATGTCCCGCATCGAGGCGGCGAGGGCGACGGCGTAGCCGCCGGTGTCGCGTTGCACGCCCTTTGGTTTGCCGGTAGTTCCCGACGTGAACAGGACGTAGCTCGGCTCCGACGACTCGAGCCATTCGCACGGCACTTCGTCGTTCATGTGTTGCGCGCGCAGGAGTGCGTAATCGACATCGCGCTCGGGCACGCGCTTCATCTCCGCCAGCTTGCGATCGACCAACAGCACCTTGGCTGGCGGAAACTTCGCCAGCGCTATCGCTTCGTCCAGCAGCGGCTTGTACGATATCGCCTTGCCCGCGCGCGATCCGGCATCGGCCGACACAATGACCTTCGGCTGCGCGTCGTCGATACGCGTCGCCAGGCTGACCGAGGCAAAGCCGCCGAACACGACCGAGTGAATCGCACCGATACGCGCACATGCAAGCATTGCGAACGTGGCTTCCGGAATCATCGGCATGTAAATCAGCACGCGGTCGCCGCGCCCGACGCCGAAGCCTTTAAGCATGCCGGCCATGCGGTTCACTTCGCGATACAGCTGGCGATACGTGTACGTTTTCTCGTCGCCGGTCTCGGTCGAGACGTAGATCAGCGCGGGCTGGTCCCCGCGCGTTGCAAGATGGCGATCGATTGCGTTATGGCAAAGATTGGTGGTGCCGCCGACGAACCATTTCGCAAACGGCGGCTTCGAGTAATCGAGAACCTGTGAGAACGGCTGGCGCCAATCGATCAACTGAGCCTGTTCAGCCCAGAAGCCGGCAGGGTCACGAAGTGACCTTGCGTGGTACTCCTTGTACGTCGTCATGCAATCCTCCTTGAGCCGGCTGCTGCAGTTCCTTTTGTTGTCGCACCAGCTTCAGGAGCGGCGCCACCTGCTCGAGCAATCTTGGCAGATGTGGCACCACTTCGGCTGCGCGCCCGGCGCGAATCAGCGCCAGCGCGAGATTAATGTCCATCGAACCGTCTTCGGGCTTCGGATCGATGGAGCCTGGGGCTGCGCCATCCGACGTGCCCAGGATGATGCGCCGCGACCGATTCTGCTGCGCTTGCGCTGAGCGCTTCTGCGCCAGCGTGCGCAATTCTTCAGCGCTGCGCCGCAGCTCCTCCGACAACGTTGACAGTCCGATGCAGGTCCAGACTTCAACACCGGGCCCGGCGGCTTCGATGTTCTCCAACACCTTGCGCAGTCGCGCCGCAAAGCGCAGCACGCCGGACAGGCCGCTCGACGGTGTGGCAACGCAGAACTCGAAACGATCGGTGCGCGTACCGAGATCTTCCAGCCGGATCGATGCTGCCAAAGCGCGGCCCACCAGCTTGATGCGCTGATCGGTTTCGCCTTCCCATGTTTCGTTCTGCGGCATCGACAACTCGACGCGGATGCAGATCAGCGCCACGTCCGATAGGTTGCGGCGCGCGAACGAAATCAGCTTTTCGACCTGCTTGTCGAAAAACGGCTGGTTCAGCAGCTCAGTGTCGGCATCGACGGTGCGCGACGATTCGAGCGATGCTTGGCTTTCGGCCAACATCTCACGCGTCGTCGAAAGCCGCACCAGCACTTCCATGCGCGCCAGCAGCTCGGCGGCGCCGACGCCTTTTTGAATGAAATCGGTTGCACCGAGGGATGCGGCGCGTTCGCGCTCCGAGGCCTCGTCTTCACCCGAGATGATCACCATCGGCAGCTCGCGAATCCGCTGCACCTTGGAGCTGCGCACGCGATTCAGCAGCTCGAAGCCGTCGACCTTCGGCATCGTCAGATCGCTGATGACGACGCGGATCGATGAGTCGAGCAGGATCGCCTGCCACGCGGCTTCACCGTCGGTCACTTCGCGCAGCTCGAAACGGTCGCGCAAATGCTGGGCGATCGAGGCGCGCACGATGCGCGAGTCGTCGCAAATTAGAACACGCGGCTTGGGAGGGCCGGTTGGTGGGGCCGGCGTGATGGCTCTTGCTGGTTCGGTGGGCACTGCGTTCTCGGTCGACCTCAAACCGCTCTCGGCGGCTAGCCCTGGAATTTAACCGAAATGATCGCGAATTGATCGGTAAGAGCCTCGCAGTTCTTGAGCTTTTCTCCGGCTTTCTCGCCCTTTTACGCTATGGAGGCGTCGATTGCTTCGCGCTTCAGACGTGGCCGCCCGCACTTGCCAGCGTACGAAGCTCGTCGTCGCTCAACTGAGGACCATCGAGCGTGACACGCTTGTCCTGCGTCTCCGACGTCCGGTAGCGTGCAATAACCGGCTTCAGCTCGGGCTTGACATGCGCATCGCTGTAGCCGTTGAACAAGTGCCCGAGCAGGCCGCGCTTAAGGTCGCTCGTATTCAAAAACCAGTCGGCGACCGGAAATGTAAGGTTCATGTTCACATGCATCATGATCCCCATGTTGTGATGCGCCGTGTGGTGCCGCCGGATCGTATTGATGAACGGCGCATTGCGAACGAACCAGTTGTCGGGCACGTGACAGCTGAAATGGAACGTCTCGTACACCATGT
>CAZKNV010000285.1:0-3332 GCA_964554145.1 uncultured Burkholderiaceae bacterium | reverse complement strand
GGGCACCGCAACCGGCATCACTGCGCTGCAGATGGACATCAAGATCGAAGGCATCACGCGCGAGATCATGCAGGTCGCGCTGGCGCAGGCCAAGGAAGCGCGCATGCACATTCTGCAGAAGATGCAGGATGCCATCGGAGCGTCGCGCGGCGAGTTGTCCGCGTTTGCGCCGCGCATGATAAAGATGAAGATCAACCCGGAGAAGATTCGCGATGTGATCGGCAAGGGCGGCGCGGTGATTCGCGCGCTGACCGAAGAAACCGGCACGCAGATCGATATCGAGGACGATGGCACCATCATCATCGCCAGCGTGGATCAGGAAAAGGGCAAAGAAGCGCAGCGCCGCATCGCCGAGCTGACGGCCGAAGTCGAAGTCGGCAGGGTGTATGACGGCACCGTTCTGCGGCTGCTGGATTTCGGCGCGATCGTGCAGATTCTGCCGGGCAAGGATGGCTTGCTGCACATTTCGCAGATCGCCAACGAGCGAGTCAACGCGGTGGCCGATTATCTGAAGGAAGGCCAGGCGGTCAAGGTCAAGGTCATCGAAGCCGACGAAAAGGGGCGGGTGCGGTTGTCGATGAAGGCCGTGGGCGGCGATGTGCCGGCGGTGGTTCAGCAGCCGCAAGAGCAACCGCAGCACTAGCGGCTTGACGACTGCAACGGGGCGCCGCCAACGGCGCCTTTGTTCCTTATTCGCCATGAACGCATCTGCAATCGCCAAGGCCAGCCTCGCGCTGGTGATGTTTGGCTTGACAGCGACGCCGTTTGCACAGAACCCGATGGTCACTGAACAAGACGATCCGTACTTGTGGCTTGAAGAAGTCGACGGTGCGCGTGCGCTCGAGTTTGCGCGGGCCGAGGGCACACGCACGCTATCCGAGCTGCGCGAGCGGCCTGAGTTTGTGCAGATTCGTGACGCAGTGCGCGACGTGCTCGACTCGCGCGAGCGAATCGCGCAGGTCGATGTGCACGCCGACCGGCTATACAACTTCTGGCAGGATCGCGCCAGCCCGCGTGGCCTCTGGCGCCGTACGACGTGGGCCGAATATCGCAAGCCACAGATCGCGTGGGAAACAGTGCTTGATGTCGATGCACTGGCGCGCGACGAAAAAGAAAATTGGGTCTGGAAGAACGCGCAGTGTTTGCCGCCGCGCGGTGATCGCTGCTTGATAAGCCTGTCGCGCGGCGGCGGCGATGCGGTCGTCGTGCGCGAGTTCGATCTCGTCAAACGACGGTTTGTCGGTGACGGGTTCGCTTTGCCCGAAGCCAAGTCGGATGTCGTCTGGCGTGACCGCGACACTATCTACGTTGGCACCGACTTCGGCCCGGGCAGCATGACCGATAGCGGCTATGCGCGCATCGTGAAGCGCTGGCAGCGCGGTACCCCGCTAGCACAGGCCGTGACGGTCTTCGAAGGCGAGCGCACCGATGTCGGCGTCGAGGCATGGGTTGACCATGACATCCGGGAGCGTTCGACGCGAATCACCGAAGGGGTGCGGCGCTCGATCGCGTTCTACGACAGCGAAACGTTCGTGCTGCGCAATGGCGCACCCGTGCGACTGGCGCTGCCGAACGATGCAGCGGCGCGCATTGTCGGTCCATGGCTGGTCGTGCGCCTTCGATCTATGTGGAACGTTGATGGCCGCTCGTATCCAGCCGGCGCGCTGATCGCAGCACGCGCGCGGGATTTTTTGGAAGGTAGGCCCGCGTTCGACGCTCTGTTCGAGCCGACCGCTCGCACTGCCCTGCAGGACTGGTCGGCTACTCGCAATACGGTCGTGCTCGACGTGCTGGATAACGTGCAAAGCCGCGTTATCACGCTGACGCCGACAAGCAATGGATGGCGCAGGCAGGAAGTCGCGCTGCCATCGCTTGGAGCAGCGAGTGCGCGGCCGGTCGATCGCTATGCATCCGACCAGGTTTTCGTCACGTATCAGGATTTTCTGACGCCGCCGACTTTATTCATCGGCGAAGCGCGCGAACCGATCGAGAAGCTGAAATCGATGCCGGCGTTCTTCGACGCGTCGGGCATGATGGTGCAGCAGCTGGAGGCGAGCTCACGGGATGGTGCGAGAGTGCCATATTTCATCGTCGGCAAACGGGGGGTGAAAAGCGCGCCGACGATGTTGTACGGCTACGGGGGATTTGAGATTTCGCTCGAGCCGTTTTACAGCGGCGGACTCGGCCGCGCATGGCTGGCTCGTGGCGGCGTGCTGGTAATAGCCAATATTCGGGGCGGAGGCGAGTTTGGTCCGACATGGCATCAGGCCGCGTTAAAAGAAAAGCGCCAGAACTCGTTTGATGATTTCATTGCGATTGCCGAAGACATTGTCCGGCGCGGCATTGCGAAGCCTGAACAAATCGGCATTCGCGGCGGCAGCAACGGCGGGTTGCTGATCGGTGCCGCGCTGACGCAACGCCCGGAACTCTTCGGCGCTGCCGTGGCGCAGGTGCCCTTGCTCGACATGCGGCGCTACAACAAGCTGCTGGCCGGTGCGAGCTGGATGGCCGAGTACGGGGATCCTGATGTGCCCGGCGAGTGGGCCTACATCTCGAAATACTCGCCGTACCAGAACGTGCACAAGGATGCGCACTATCCGCCGACGCTTTTCATTACCTCTACGCGTGACGATCGCGTGCATCCTGCGCATGCGCGCAAGATGTTCGCGCGCATGCGCGAGCAGGGGCACGACGCCTGGTACTACGAGAATATCGAGGGCGGCCATGGCGCGGCGTCGAACAACGAGCAGCGTGCGCTGATGACTGCGATCGAGTACACGTTTCTGTGGAAACACTTAGGTGAGCAACTGAGGGGCAAGCCGTGAGTTCGATGCGCGCAATCGAGATCGCGCAGCCCGGCGGGCCGGACGTGCTTCGGATGACTGAGCGTCCTCTGCCGCAGCCCGCTGACGGCGAAGTGCTGATTCGAGTTCAGGCAGCGGGTGTGAATCGGCCGGATGTCCTGCAGCGCAAAGGGGCGTACGCACCGCCTGCCGGCGCATCCGATCTGCCCGGACTGGAAGTGTCGGGGACGATCGAAAGCGGCAACGTGGAGAACTCGGACTTCAAGATCGGCGACGAAGTGTGCGCGCTGGTCGCAGGCGGCGGCTACGCGGAATACTGCGTGGCGCCGGTCGCGCAGTGTTTACCGAAGCCGCGCACGCTTTCGTTTGCCGAAGCGGCCGGACTGCCCGAAACGTATTTCACCGTATGGAGCAACGTGTTCGACCGCGCGCGGTTGGCGCCCGGCGAATCGCTGCTGGTGCAGGGGGGCTCGAGCGGAATCGGTGTTGCTGCGATTCAGTTGGCCGCGGCGCTCGGCAACACCGTCT
>CAZKNV010000284.1:0-3339 GCA_964554145.1 uncultured Burkholderiaceae bacterium | reverse complement strand
GATTAGCGAGTACATGCTGCCCAGCACCAGGCCGTTGATGACTTGCTGGATGAATGTTTCCATAGGGTGGCCGCGATCGGGGATCGTATCAAGCGGTCAAAAAAAACGGCACCATTTTCGGTGCCGTTTTGTTTTCGTGCGACGTTCTTAGCGAACCGTCGACACGTACTCCATTTTGCCGCCGACGACCTTGAACATCGAAATCGCGCCGCCTTTGACGTCGCCCTTGTCGTCAAACGCAACGGTGCCGGTAACGCCGTTGTAATTGGTGGCCGGCACGGCTGCGGTGATCGATGCACGATCGATCTTGCCGGCGCGCTTGATGGCGTCCGCAACTACATAGACCGCGTCGTACGAGTAAGGCGAATAGATCTGGACGTCGGCGTTAAAACGCTTCTTATACTTGTCGGTGAACTCGGCGCCCCGGGCCAGTTTCTCGACCGCTTCGCCAGCCTGTGAGCAATGCAGGATGCCTGCAGCATCGCCGGCCAGCTTGATGAACTCGGGCGAGCACACGCCGTCACCCGCGAGGAAGGTCGACTTGATGCCCAGCTGTGTCATCTGCTTGGCCATCGGGCCGGCCGTGGCATCCATTCCGCCGTACATCACCACATCGGGCTTGGTGGCACGTACCTTGGTCAGAATGGCATTGAAGTCGGTCGCCTTGTCGTTGGTGAATTCACGCGCAACGACCTTGATGCCCTTTTGCTTGGCGACGCGCTCGACCACGTCGGCCAGGCCCTGGCCATAAGCAGTGCGGTCATCGAGGATCGCAATGGTCTTGGCTTTCAGTGTGTCGGCGGCATAGTTGGCGAGTACCGCGCCTTGCTGATTGTCGTTCGCTACAACACGAAACGCGGTCTTGAAGCCCTGTTCGGTGTACTTCGGATTGGTCGCTGAAGGCGAAATTTGCGCCATGTTCACATCTGCGTAAATCTTCGATGCCGGAATCGTCGTGCCGGAATTCAGATGGCCGACGACCGCCACTGCGCCCGAGTCGACAATTTTCTGCGCGGCAAGTGTGCCTTCCTTCGGATCGGCCTTGTCGTCTTCGGCGACCAGGTCGAGCTTGTAAGTCTTGTCGCCGACCTTCAGGCCGCCGGCAGCATTGATTTCTTCGACGGCCATACGCGCGCCGTTTTCATTGTCCTTGCCCAGGTGCGCGATACCGCCCGTGAGCGGCGCAACATGGCCGATTTTGAGAACCTCCGCGGCGGGTGCGGCTGCCGCGGCCGGCGCTGCGTCAGTTTTGGGCGCCGGCGCTTCCTGACGGCCGCAGGCCGTCAGCGCCATCGCAGCGGCAATAGCCACTGGTGCGAATTTAATGAGCTGATGATTCATGAAAGTTTCTCCTCGGCTTGAATGGTTGTTTACCGACGTATTGCCCCGGCCAGACGATAAGACAGGGCTTGGCCGACGAACGGCAGGAATTGTACTCACCGCAGAAAGCGCGGCAAGCAAGGGCGGCCGTATTGAGCTGGGGGATGGGCTAGGGATAAACGCGAACAGTCATTGTGTTCGTAAACTGTCGTGTTTCGGAGGAGTTGCAGTGCACGTGCTGGTTCTCGGCGCCGGCGTCATCGGCGTGACCTGCGCCTGGTTTTTGCGCGAAGCCGGCCATCAGGTGACGGTGGTCGAACAGCAATCGGGCGCCGCACGCGCGACGAGTTTTGCCAACGGCGGGCAGATTTCTGTCAGTCACTCAGAGCCTTGGGCGAATCCGGCGGCGCCGCGCAACATTTTGGAGTGGCTCGGACGCGAAGACGCGCCGCTGCTGTTCCGCCCGCGGCTCGACGCTGCCCAATGGGTGTGGGGTATCGCATTCTTGCGCGAATGTCTGCCTGCGCGTACGGCGCATAACACGCGCGCTCTGGTGGCGCTGGCGCTTTACAGCCGCAGCCTGTTGCAGCAGCTGCGAGTGCGACTCGCGCTCGACTACGAGTGCGTTGAGCGCGGCATCCTGCACTTTTATACCGATGAAGCCGACTTTGACGTGGCGTGCAAATCAGCAGCGCTGATGCGCACGCTGGGTTGCGATCGGCGCTCGATCTCGACGGATGAGGCGGTCGCGCTCGAGCCTGCGCTGGCATCGATACGCGATCGCATCGTCGGTGCCGACTACTGCGCCGAAGATGAATCGGGCGACGCCCATGCCTACACCGTGCAGCTTGCCGGGCATTGCGCGCAGCGCGGCGTCGAATTCCTTTTCGACACAGCCGTGCAGCGCGTGCTGATTGAAAATGGCCGCTGCACAGGATTGGAAGCCTCGCTCGCCGATGGCTCCAGCACACGGCTCAGCGCCGACGCCGTTGTCGCATGCCTGGGTGTAGGCACGCGCGCGCTGCTGGCGCCGCTCGGCATTCGATTGCAGATAGTGCCGGCGAAGGGATACTCGGCAACGTTCGATGTGATCGATCCGGCACGCACGCCAAGCGTCAGTCTGACCGACGATGAGCACAAGATCGTGTTCTCACGCTTTGGCCGCCGGCTGAGAGTCGCAGGCACGGTCGAGCTCGGCGGCGCCGGACTCGAACTGAATCCCGCGCGTTGCGACGCCTTGACCCGGCGCACGCAAGCGCTTTTCCCCGGCGCATGCGATTTTTCGCAGCCGCGCTACTGGGCCGGATTGCGGCCGCTGACACCGTCCAACAATCCATACCTTGGCGCAAGCCGTATCAAAGGGATGTTTCTGAACACGGGCCATGGAACGCTCGGCTGGACGATGGCCGCCGGCAGCGGACAGCTGATCGCCGATCTCGTCAGCGGGCATTCGACCGCGCTCGCGCTGCCGTCAATCGTCGCGTAGCCAAAAAAAAGGACGCTATGCGCCCGTTCTTGTGACCGCGTAGCAAGTCTCACATCGACAGCACCCATCTGGCCAGCGTCTGCGCTTCCTGCTCATTGACTTGCGGATTGGCCGGCATCGGAATCTGGCCCCACACGCCAACGCCGCCTTCGCGAATCTTCTTTGCCATCGTCGCCGGAGCGTTTTTATCGGCCTTGTACTTGGCAGCGATTTCGCGATAAGCAGGGCCGACCAGTTTTTTGTCGACGGCATGGCACGCGAGGCAGTTTTTCTGCTTGGCCAGCTCGGCGCTGGCAAATGCCGGTGCCGCGATCGTCAGCATGCTGCACGTAGCGAGTAATGCGGCACCTGGGAATGTCATCTTCATTGGGTAACTCCGTATGTGTTCGTGCATCGGCATGGAATTGCCGGTTTGAGGCTGGAAGTCTAACGGCGAAACGCCCGCCCGGTTGACCCCAAATGCGCGTACTGAACCGCCTTGTCGGAGGCTATATTTGCGTCCAATTGCGTAAGCACGGGTGGCACCATGTGGT
>CAZKNV010000283.1:0-3351 GCA_964554145.1 uncultured Burkholderiaceae bacterium | reverse complement strand
GAGCTCGTCCGATATGGGCGGCTACAAGGAAGTGATCGTGCGGCTGGTCGGCGCCAGCGTTTACTCGAAGCTGAAATTCGAATCCGGCGGCCACCGGGTGCAGCGCGTGCCCGTGACCGAAGCGCAGGGACGCATTCATACGTCGGCGTGCACCGTTGCGGTATTGCCCGAAGCCGACGAGATCGACGATGTGAAGATCGATCCGAGCGAGATCCGCATCGATGTGTTTCGCGCTTCGGGCGCCGGCGGTCAGCACGTTAACAAGACCGAGAGTGCAGTGCGCATTACGCACCTGCCGACCAGTATCGTCGTCGAGTGCCAGGATGATCGATCGCAGCACAAGAACCGCGAGCGCGCGATGAAGATCCTGGCCGCACGCATCAAGGACCAGCAGACGAGGGATCAGCAGGCGAAGGAAGCATCGACGCGCAAAACCCTGATCGGTTCGGGCGATCGCTCGGAGCGCATTCGCACCTACAACTTCCCGCAGGGCCGCGTGACCGATCACCGCATTAATCTGACCCTGTATCGGATCGACGCGATCATGGACGGCGATCTCGATGAACTCACGGCGAAGCTCGCCGCAGAACATCGGGCAGAGCTGCTGGCCGCGCTGGGCGATACCGCTTGATGACGAGCGTATTGGCCGAAATGGCCGGCGAACTATTGACGGCGAGCGAGCTGCCTGCGCTCGAAGCGCGCGCATTGCTTGCGCATCAGCTTGGCGTCGCGCGCGAGCAGTTGATTGCGCGCCCGGAGCAACAGGTCGCGCCGGCAGACGTGCGAGGTTTCACGCAGCTTGTCGAGCGGCGGCAGCGCGGCGAGCCGCTCGCCTACTTGGTGGGTGAGAAGGAGTTCTACGGTCGCATGTTCGCCGTGTCGCCGGCGGTGTTGATACCGCGCCCGGAAACCGAACTGTTGATCGAAGCCGCGCTGCAACTGGGTCCGCGCAACCAGGCGCACGTGCTTGATCTTGGAACCGGCTCCGGTTGCATCGCCATCACGCTCGCGCTCGAGCGCAATGAATGGCGTGTAACCGCGACCGACGTGTCGCCGGACGCGATCGACATCGCTCGCACGAACGCTGGTCGATGGCAGGCACGAAACGTTACGTTTCGCCACGGAAGCTGGTTTTCCTCCGCGCTTGGTGGTGAGCGATTCGATTTGATCGTCAGCAATCCGCCGTACGTTGCTGCCGACGACCCTCATCTCGACGCACTCCGCTTTGAGCCTTGGCCGGCGCTGGTGGCCGAGGAGAGTGGCCTCGCGTGCCTTCGAACAATTATCGAGGGCGCTCCGCCCCATCTGGTGCCAGGCGGCAGTCTGGCGCTCGAGCACGGCCATGATCAAGGGCGCGCAGTGCGCGAACTGCTCGCCGCGCGCGACTGGCAAGATGTCCGAACCGAGGCCGATTTCGCGGGGCTTGAGCGGGTCACCCACGCACGCACCGGCGCCTGCCCCGGCAGGACGTAAGCCGCGTCGTTTGACGCCATGCCACCGCTCGCTACACTCGTCAAAATCCCCTCCGAGTGATATGCCATGAACTCTCAAGATTTCATCAAGAAAACGGTGTCCGATAACCCGGTGGTGCTCTTCATGAAGGGCACCTCTCAGTTTCCTCAATGCGGATTTTCGGGCCGCGCGATTGCTTTGCTAAAGCAGTCTGGCGTCAAGAATCTGGTCACCGTCAACGTGCTCGACGACGATGACGTGCGGCAGAGCGTCAAGGACTTTTCCAACTGGCCGACCGTTCCTCAGCTGTACGTCAACGGTCAATTCGTCGGCGGCTCGGACATCATGACCGAGATGTTCGAATCCGGCGAGCTGCAGACCTTGTTGAAGGACGCCCAAGTCGTCTAGGTCTGACATGCGGCGCCTGATCGTTGCGATCACCGGCGCCACCGGCGCTATCTACGGCGTGCAGTTGTTGCGGCATTTGCGCACGCTCGGCGTCGAAACGCATCTGCTGCTGTCGCCGGCCGGCGTGTTGAACGTGCATCAGGAGCTCGATCTGAAGCGCGCCGATGTCGAAGCGCTGGCCGATGTGGTTCATAGCGTAGGAGACGTCGGCGCTGCTCTTGCCAGCGGCTCCTTCAAGACAGACGGCATGGTGATCGCACCCTGTTCGATGAAAACCCAGGCCGCCATCGCACACGGCTACGCCGACAACCTGATCTCGCGCGCCGCCGATGTCTGCTTAAAGGAGCGCCGCAAGCTGATTCTGCTGCCGCGCGAAGCGCCGCTTAACCTCGCGCACATTCGCAATATGGAAGCGGTGACCTTGATGGGAGGAATCATCTTTCCGCCGCTGCCGGCGTTTTATCACCGGCCGCAAAGCTTCGAGCAGATGGTCGATCACACGCTGGCGCGTGTGCTGGACTTGCTGGAGATTGAACATCAATTGGCGCCACGCTGGGACGGACAGATCGGCGCAGATCCGCAGCGGGCCTAATCGCGTTTAACTTCGACTGGTTGCAGCAGCTCGATTCGATTGCCGAATGGATCGGCGGTAAACGCCCGGTCGAATCCGGCCAAGCCTTCGGCGTCGTGTTTGACTTCATGGCCGCCCGCAGTTAGCGCGGTAATCAATTCCGTCAAATTCCCGACCAGCAATCCGGGATGCGCTCTCTTTGCCGGCACGAAATCAGTATCGACGCCAAGATGCAGCTGAATGGAGCCGCATTGAAACCACACTCCTCCGCGAGCAGTGAGCTGCGCCGGTTTTGCTATTTCGGCCAGGCCAAGCAGCAACCCGTAAAACTCGCGCGCCGGCGTTTCCCCGCCAGCAGGCATCCCCAACTGAATGTGGTGCAGTCCGCCGATGTGCCATTCAGCCATCGAAACAGCGTACACTGCCTCCCGCTTCCGCTTGAGTCTGTCGTATCCCGGTTATCTCTGGCCTGTTGCTTGGTTCGTAAAACAACGGCGCGTCTCTTTTATCAGGTTCACGTCTCTTGATCGTTAGCTCGCCGCTGGACCTCTCCGGCGGCTGATTTCGTTGTGATCCTAATATCAAGGAACGTAAAAATGGCAACAGGCACCGTCAAGTGGTTTAACGATGCAAAAGGCTTCGGATTCATCACGCCGGAAGACGGCGGTAAAGACTTGTTCGCGCACTTCTCGGAAATTCAGGCTGGCGGCTTCAAATCGCTAGCCGAAGGCCAGCGCGTGGAGTTCGTCGTGAAGCAGGGTGCAAAGGGCCCGCAGGCCGCGGAGATCCGTCCGTCGCAGTAATCACCACCGCACCAGAGAAACCGCGGCTTGCGCCGCGGTCTTTTATTGAATCAGAGCGCATCGGTGCCGGCAGAGGGACTCGAACCCCCGACCTTCGGTTTACAAAACCGTTGCTCT
>CAZKNV010000282.1:0-3365 GCA_964554145.1 uncultured Burkholderiaceae bacterium | reverse complement strand
ACATCAAGGAGGAGACATGAAGTTGAACATTACAAAACTCACCATCGCCGCGGCGTTGTCGCTGATTGCGCTCGGCACGGCGTCCGCACAAACAAAACTCAAGTGGGCGCATGTTTATGAAACCAGCGAGCCGTATCACACCGCCGCGCTATGGGCAGCGGCAGAGATCGGCAAGCGGACCAACAACCGCTACACGGTTGAAGTGTTTCCGGCGTCGACTCTCGGCAAGGAAACCGACATTAACCAGGGCCTGACCTTAGGCACGGTCGACATCATCTACACGGGTCAACTGTTTGCCGGCCGCACCTACGGCCCGCTCGCAATCGGTGGCGCGCCGTTCATGTTTCGCGATTTCAACCACTGGAAGGCTTTTGCGGGCAGCCCTTTGTTTGCCGAACTGGCCGAAGGCTACCGGCAGAAGAGCGGCGGCCACAAAGTGCTTGCAATTACCTACTACGGCGAGCGTCACGTGACGTCGAACAAGGCGATTAACAAGCCCGAAGACATGAAGGGCGTGAAAATCCGGGTGCCCGATGCGCCGCTGTACACGATGTTCCCGCGCGCGGTCGGCGCCAATCCGACGCCGATCGCGTTCGCCGAGGTGTATCTCGCGCTGCAAAACGGCACCGTCGACGCGCAGGAAAACCCGCTGCCGACCATCGACGCCAAGAAGTTTTACGAAGTGCAGAAGTTCATCGTCCTGACCGGGCACATCACCGATGCGCTGTTAAGCATCGTCAGCAGTCAGACCTGGAATAAGTTGTCCGATGCCGACAAAGCGATCTTCGATGCTGTGATGAAAGAAGGCGCAGCGCGCGCGACGTCGCAGATCGTGGACATCGAAAAAGGCCTCGGTGCCGAGTTCAAGAAGAAGGGCAAGGAAGTCGTTGCGGTCAACCGCGCGCCGTTCCGCGAAGCGACGATGAAACTGCACAACGGTCCGGATGCGACCTGGCCGAAAGAGGTGTACGACAAGCTGCAGGCAATCAAGTAACTTTGCCCGAGAGAAAGAGAGCGGCCGAGGGCCGCTTTTTTTGTCCTGGACGCGGCGCGTTGCTGCTTCCTCAGCCGACCAATGCTTTGGCGCCTATTAGGCGACCAGCGTCTCCGGACACAAACTCTTACACCTGCGCACCGAACAGCCGCGCGCATCCTTCAGTCTGAGTCATGGCCGGCAACTCGCCGGCAGTGACAAATCGACCACAGGAGAACGACACATGAACAAGGCACTGGCAGGCGCTCTGTTATCCATAGGGCTCTCGTCCGGGTTTGCGGTGCACGCGCAGACGGGCACCGCGCCCGCAGCACAGCCGTCGGCTCATCACGGCATGCGCCATCATGACGGCAAGCGCGCATTCACGCTGCCGAGCGAGCGTGTGGAAGCGCGCCTGGCTTATATCCGCACCGCTTTGAAGATTACGGATGCGCAGCAAGCGCCGTGGAACGCGTTCGCGGAAACGCTGCGCGACCAAGCCAGGCGCGCCGACCAGCGCATGCAGGAATTTCGCACGCAGCGCGAACAGCGCGCCACGCGCGAGAGACCGAACGCGATTGCGCGTCTAGAGCGCGAGCAGCAGCGGCATGCGGCGTCCGTAACCCGCATCAACGAGCGTCTGGCCGTGCAGCGGCCGTTGTATGAGGCACTGTCGACCGAGCAAAAAGCGGTTGCGGATGAAGTGTTGGCGCCGCGTCGCCACGGTGGCCGCTTCGGCCGGGGCGGTGCGCACCGCATGGCGTAGCAGAGGCGCCCCTAGCGCACGAGCTGGTTGATCTCGATGATCGGCAGCAGTACGGCGAGCACGATCAGCATCACGACCACGCCCATTGTCAGAATCAGGATCGGTTCCAGCAGAGAAGTGAAAAACAGCGCGCGCCGCTCGGCTTCGCGAGCATGGATATCGGCGGCGCGCGACAGCATCTCGGGCAACTTGCCGGTGGCTTCGCCCGATGCGATCAAATGAATCAGCACCGGCGGAAACAGTTTTACATGGCCGGGCTTTTTCTCTTCGTCGGAATCGGCGCGCAGCGCTTTCGCGAGCGAAAAGCCTTCGCGCACACGTTGCACCGCATCCATCACCCGCGTTCGCATCGCGAGATTGGTGATGGTTTCGCCCGCCGCCTGCAACGACCGCAGCATCGGCACGCCGGAGCCGACCAGGATCGCCAGCGTCGATGAAAAACGCGCGGTGTTGATCGATCTCGACAGCACGCCCATCACGGGCAAAGTCAGGATGCGCTTGTGCCAGCGCAGCCGCACCGGCGCCACGCGCAGTGCGCGCTGTGTGAGAAAGGCGGCGATCGCCACGAGCACGAGCACGATCCAGCCATAGTTGCGCACGAAGTCCGAGACGGCGATCAACGCGACGGTCAAAAACGGCAGCGCCTGCCGGGTGTTGGCAAACACCTGCACGACCTGCGGCACCACGTAGGTCAGCAGGCCGATCACGACCGCCAGCGCGACAAACGTAACGATCGCCGGATACACGAATGCCAGCGTGATTTTCTGTTGCAGCTTGGCACGATCTTCGACGTAATCCGCCAGACTGCCGAGCACCGAGCCCAGCTTGCCCGATTCTTCGCCGGCGGAAATCAGTGCGCGATAGATCTCCGGAAACTGGCGCGGATGGCGCACCAGCGCCGTTGACAGCGACGTACCGCCGAGCACGTCAGTGCGGATCGATGCCATCAGCTCGCGCACGCTTTGTTTCTCGCTTTGCTCGACCATCACGGTCAACGCATCGGCTACCGGCAACTGCGCGCCGAGCAGTGACGCCAGTTGCCGCGTAATAACGGCGAGCTCGGTTTGCGATAACCGCCGACTGAGCGACAAACCACCGGCGCGCGCGCCGACATCGCTCATTACGGGATCGACCGCCAGCGGGATCAGCCCGCGACCGCGTAGCAGCTGACGCGCGAGACGTGCGCTATCAGCTTCCAGTACTCCCGAGGATTCTTTGCCGACATTGTCGACAGCTGCGAATCTAAAAGCGGCCATGCGACAGCTATTCGCGCGTGACGCGCAGCGTTTCTTCCTGCGACGTGGTGCCGGTCTTGATCCAGCGCTGGGCGTCGCCGCGCATGTTGATCATTCCGCCTTTTTCGGCGATGCGTCGCATGTCGGTGTCGTTCGAGCCTTGATGCACCAGCATGCGCATTTCATCATTGACGGTCAGCAACTCGTAAATGCCGGTCCGGCCCAGATAGCCGGTGTGGCCGCAGTGGCCGCATCCGACCGCGCGCCAGCCGCCGACCGTCGTATCCGCCTCCTTGCAATGCGGGCAGAGCTTGCGCACCAGTCGCTGGCCGAGTACGCCGAGCAAAGACGATGACAACAGGAACGGCTCGATGCCCATATCGATCAATCG
>CAZKNV010000281.1:0-3383 GCA_964554145.1 uncultured Burkholderiaceae bacterium | reverse complement strand
AGCACACGAAAACCCAGCGCGCCGTCGTGTGCGCGCATCAGATGCAGTCCAATGTCGTGAAACGAAACCGCCGCGCGGTCCTCGCGCGCACCGTTGACGGCGATCTTGAATTTGCGCGGCAGCCAGGTGAACTCCGGATGAAGCGAAGACCACTGCCGCAGGATTTCGCAGAACGCGCGCGGATCGATCAGCTCATCCGCAGCGACACCGGCGAACTCGTCGGTGGTGATGTTGCGCACCGCGTTGCCGCTGGTTTGAATCGCATGCATCTCGACTGCGGCGAGTTCTTCAAGAATGTCGGGCGAATCCTCGATCCGGATCCAGTTGAACTGGAGGTTCTGCCGCGTGGTGAAGTGCCCGTAACCGCGGTCGTAGCGGCGCGCGATATCCGCCAGCGTGCGCAACTGTTTCGCTGACAACACGCCGTAGGGAATCGCAATGCGCAACATCGGCGCGTGCCGTTGCACGTACAAGCCGTTGCGCAGACGCAGCGGCTTGAACTCGTCTTCGGACAACTGCCCGCTTAAAAAGCGGTGCGTCTGGTCGCGGTACTCGGCCACGCGCTCGGCCACGAGCGTGCGGTCGATGGCATCGTAACGGTACATCGTGCGAAAGAGATCGGATCGATTCGGTCAGCGAATCTAACTGCCTCACTAAACAGCAAGCGACAAACGCACGCTTTGCTTATTGCGCTTTGCTTATCGCGCGAAGCGATAAGCGGCGTCGCGTCGAGGCTCGACAATGGCGGCCACTTAAGTCCGTACAAACCCCTTCAATGAACGCGATCATCGACGAGCCGTCGCGGGTAGACGACACGGAATCGCACGCCGAGCGCATCCTGGACGTGGCGCGCACCCGTTTCGAGGCAACCGAAGGCGCATACGCCGGCGCTGTGACGCCGCCGGAAGCCTGGCAGTTGTACAGGCAGGGGCGCGCGCACTTGGTCGACGTACGGACCGCGCCCGAAGTGCGGTACGTCGGGCGCGTGCCGGATGCTTCGCATGTGGAGTGGCACGGTACCGATTCCGATCAGGTCGAGCGCTTTCTGCAAGAGCTGAAGGCCGTCGCGCAACCGGATCAGACGGTGCTGCTGCTGTGTCGCAGCGGTGTGCGCTCACACCACGCAGCGCGGACCGCGCACGATGCCGGCTATCGCAACGTGTTCAACGTGCTGGAAGGCTTCGAAGGCCAACGCAATCATGCGCACCAGCGCGGGCTCATCGACGGCTGGCGATCGCACGGCTTGCCGTGGATCCAGGATTAAATCGGGGTCAGACCCCGATTTGATTGAAATCCGGTGCGGCGCACCGACATGCGGCGCATGGGTGCTCGCCCGAACCTGAATTTCCTCCCGCTGGGCACTGCCGATCACGGCCTGCTGGCGGCTGCGCCGGCCGGCGTCGACGATGCGTCGCTGCTTGACGCCTATTCATCGACGATCGTCAGCGTGGTCGAGCGCGTCGGTCCCGCGGTCGGCTTCGTATCGATGCAGCGGCGGCCGAATGGCGAGATGCGCGATCGTGCCGGTCGCGAGCAGCAGATACGCGGAACCGGCTCCGGCTTTGTCTTCACGCCGGACGGCTACATGCTTACGAACAGCCATGTCGTGCACGGTGCAAGCTCGATCCGCGTAGCGTTTCCGAGCGGGCGCGAATTCGATGCCGACATCATCGGCGAAGATGCTGAGACCGATGTCGCGCTGGTGCGCGTCGGCGGCAAAGATATGCCCACCGCGCAGCTGGGTCACTCGTCGCGGCTGAAGGTTGGACAGATCGCGGTTGCGATCGGCAATCCGCTCGGGTTCCAGAACACGGTGACGACCGGCGTCGTATCTGCGCTCGGACGCACTTTGCGCGCATCGAGCGGCCGGCTAATGGACGACATCATTCAGACCGACGCCGCGTTGAATCCCGGTAACTCGGGCGGACCGTTGGTCGACTCGGCCGGCGATGTCATCGGGCTTAACACGGCGATGATCGCCGGCGCGCAGTCGATCTGTTTCGCCACCGGTATCGACACCGTGCGCTGGGTGGTCAGCCAGCTGTTCGCTCACGGGCGCGTGAAGCGCGCGTTCATCGGCATCAGCGGTGCGACCGTGCCGATCGATCGGCGGCTGCAGCGCGCATTTGAGCTCGATCAGACGAGCGGCTTGCGCGTGATCGAGGTGCAAGCCCATTCGCCGGCCAGGCTCAGCGGAATCGAGGATGGCGATCTGATCATCGGCCTCGATGGAACACCGATTACCGGCATCGATTTGCAGCGGCTGCTGAACGGCGATCGCATCGGCAAGCTGTGCGCCGTGCGCCTGATACGCCGCGGCCGATTGCTGCACTTCACGATTGCACCGCGCGACGAGCGCTGATCTAGATCGCGGCGAGCGCCTGCGACAGGTCGCGCTGCAGGTCGTCGACATTTTCGACTCCAACCGACAGCCGCACCAGTGAATCGCCGATGCCGAGCGATGCACGCTGCGGCGGAGGAATCGTTGCATGCGTCATGATGGCCGGATGCTCGATCAGGCTTTCGACGCCGCCGAGGCTTTCCGCGAGTGCGAAGATTTCGCAACGCTCGAGGAAGCGGCGCGTGCCGGCCAAGTCTGTCTCGAGATCAATCGACATCATGCCGCCGTAACCATGCATCTGCTTCCGCGCCAGTGAATGATGCGGATGCGACGGCAAGCCCGGATAACGAACGCGCTTAACCTGCGGCTGCGCTTCGAGCCATTGCGCCAGCGCCTGCGCGTTCTCGCAATGGCGCTGCATGCGCAAGGCCAGCGTCTTTATTCCACGCAGCGTGAGAAAGCTATCGAACGGCCCGGCGATTGCACCGACTGCGTTCTGCAAAAAGCCGAGTTGCTCGCGCAGCGATGCAAGCCGGTCATCACCCGCCACCTTATTTGCAACAACGGCAACGCCGCCGATCACATCCGAGTGCCCGTTCAGATACTTCGTCGTCGAGTGCACGACCACGTCGAAGCCGACTTCGAGCGGGCGCTGCACCCACGGGCTGGCAAACGTGTTGTCCGCCACGGCAACGATATTGCGCGCGCGGCAAAGTTTCGCAATCGCTTCGAGATCGGCCAGTTTCAGCAGCGGATTGCTCGGCGTTTCAACCCATACCATCCGGGTTTCGGGCTTGAGCGCTGCACGTAACTCATCCAAGTTCGACATATCGACGAATGTGAAGGCATGCCCAGCACTGCGCTTGCGCACGCGCTCGAACAGTCGAAACGTGCCGCCATACAGATCGTCGCCGGCAACGATGTGCGCGCCGGCATCGAGCGTTTCGAGCACGGTGGCGATCGCCGCCATACCGGAGGCGAACGCAAACGCCTGCGCGCCGCTTTCGAGATCGGCCACGCAGCGCTCGAGCGCCCAGCGCGT
>CAZKNV010000280.1:0-3398 GCA_964554145.1 uncultured Burkholderiaceae bacterium | reverse complement strand
CATTATGCTGAGTACCGGATTATGCGGAGCGGGTTGTCAAGCGGCAGAGTTTGTCGGCGGATCCCGTTTGGAAGGGCAGTTCTTGCTCGGCATAATCAGAGGCCCTTCAAAAACGTCAGTAGGCGATCGTCGGGCGTGAACCGGGCGGCAGCGCGATTGCCAGGTGGCCGTGTCTTGGCCAGGGCTTTCTGCTTCAGGGCCATGTCGGCGGAGATGTACATCTGCGTTGTTTCCGGCGACTCGTGCCCCAACCAGAGCGCGATCACCGAGTGATCCACGCCATGATGGAGGAGATCCATGGCGGTGGAATGCCGAAGGATGTGGGGCGAAATGCGCTTCTTGCTGAGTGAGGGGCAGATCTGCCGAGCACGCTTCGCGTGCTTGGCAAGCACGTACTGAACGCCGTCGCGGCTCAATGGTTTTCCCCGCGCATTCGGAAACAGCGGCTCGCCAGAATCAGCCGGAGACTCTGCTAGCCAAGCGCTCAAAACCCGAGCCGTTTGCTTGAGCAGCGGCGTGCAGCGCTCCTTCCGCCCTTTACCCTCACAACGCACGTGCGCGCCGGTGCCGAGAGTAATGTCGCGGCGACGAAGTCCGATCAGCTCCGACACGCGCAGCCCGGTTTGCACTGCGAGCAGCAGCATCGCGTAGTCGCGTCTGCCAGCCCAATGACTGCGATCGGGGGCTGCCAGCAGGGCCTCGACTTCTGGGGGAGCGAGAAAGCCGACCAATTTTCGCTGGCAGCGCTTGCTCGGCATCGCGAGAACGCGCTGGATAACAGCGCCGTGGCTGGGCTCCTGCAGGGCGGCGTACTTGAAAAACGAGTGAATGGCCGCGAGCCGTGCATTGCGGGTGCGCGCGCAGTTGCCACGTTGCTTTTCCAGATGATCGAGGAAGCCGCCGACGAGAGGCGCGTCGATTTGCGCAAGCTCGAGTGCCGACGGCTCTCTTCCGAGACGTTGCCGCGCGAAGGCGAGCAGCAATCGAAACGTATCCCGATACGCGGCGATGGTGTGCGAGCTCGCCTGGCGTTGCCGGATCAACCGATCGATAAAGAAGCTCTCGAGAAGCGGGGCGAAAAGTACTCGAGCGCTCATGACTCGTCGGACTCCAGCCGCGCGGCGACCAGTCGCATCAACTCGGGTGCCGCGGTCAGGTACCAGTACGTGTCGGTCGGGTGAGCGTGGCCCAAGTATGTGGAAAGCTGCGGCAAGTGGCGCTCGACATCGCGACCAGCGCGGTACCAGCGAAGCAGAGTGTTGACCGCAAAACGGTGACGCAGGTCGTGAAGCCGCGGTCCCCAACTATCCGATGGGCCACGCAGCCCCACCTTGCGCGACAGCTTTACGAAAGTCTTTTCCGCAACGTTGACCGTCAGGCGGCGGCCGTTTTCTCCCACGAAAAAACTCGCGGGTCGTGCACGCCGAAAGTGACGGTCGATAGCCTCGCCGTACTGGCGAAGCGCTCGAACAGTGGTCGGGTGCACCGGAATAAGTCGCGCTTTGCCGAATTTGGTGCGCCGAACGGTGAGGACACCGTTGACCAGATCGACGTCGTTGCGATCCAGATTCACCGTCTCGCCGATTCGCATGCCAGTGACGGTTAGCAAGCCGAGCAGCGTCGAGTATGTCTGTGCCCGCAGGCCCAATTTTGAATGCAGTCGAGTGGCGGCCACTAGCAAACGCCGGATCTCGTCATCCGTGTAGATGTATGGCGGCTTGCGTTGATAGCGGTGGGGGAGCAGTCCCAGCGCCGGCACTTCCGTCCGAGGATCATGGGCCGCTTGGTAGGTGGCAAATCCGCGCACGACGCTTAGGCGATGCGCAATGTGAGAAGGTTGCGCCTGCGCAAGGCTGGCCCATTCCACGGCGAGAGCGCGTGTAATGTACGGACTTTGCCTTTCTTTCAGGAAGGCAGCGAAGCGCTCGAGCCAGACACCCTCTTGGCGCAACTGGAAACCAAGCCCTCGTCGAAGTCCCAGGTACCGATGGACCGCCGTACGGAGCGCGCTCATGCGACACCTGCCGACCGAGGCCACGCCGGTGCTAAACCCCGCAGTGCGCAGAGATCGACCTTTGCGTAGATTGCCGTCGTGTCGAAGTTGCGGTGACGCAGAATCTGTCCGATTTCGGAGAGCGACGCACCGTGACGCAGCATCGCGCAGGCGAGCCCGTGACGAAGTGCGTGCGCCCCCTTGCGAGAAGGCTCCAGCATCGCGCGTTTGAAGCCTCGCTCGATGATGTTACAGACCGCGACGGAACTTGAAAACGCTTGGTAGGGTGCCCTGGCTCGAACAAAGACTTGTCGTGCGGGACAACTTGGCCGGCCATGACGAAGGTACGCGGCGATAGCCGCACCTACATCGCTAGGTAGCGGAAGCCGATCCTGTCGCTTTCCTTTGCCGTGGACGACGATTTCACCGCGCTCCCAATCGAAGTCATCCAACCGCAACGCAACGACTTCTCCCGCGCGCAGGCCGAGGCGTGCCAGCAAGAGCAGGAGCGCATAGTCGCGCCGCCCAACCGCGGTCGCCCGATCGCATGACCGGAGCAACCGCGCTGTTTGGTTTGAGGGTAGTGCCTTCGGCACCGTCGCAAGCCGCCAATTAGCCACTGCTGGCACGCACCCCGCCAGATCAGTCCGCGTCTCGCCGCGTTGATACAACCAGCGAAGGAACAGCCGCGTCGCTGGTACGATCACCTGCATGCGCCCGGACCGGGTGCGCGCTTCGTGAGCGATGAATCCTGTCACTTCGCTAGCACGCAACTTTTTCAGATCCACCGACCCAGCCTCGACACGAGTGCGCAAGAAACGCCGAAACACGCCACTGTAGTTGATGAGCGTTGCGTCACTGAGCCCGCGCTCTTCGAGAACGTGACACTTGAAAGCGTGCTGGATCCCGCAGATTGGATCGTCTTGGTCGGCGGCCATCTCATCGCGTGAGCGAATGACCTCACAACCGCGAAGAACATCGAGCAGGATTCGCAGGGTCGTCCGGTGGCTACGGATTGGACGCCCTTGTCGCTGTCGGTAGCGGAGAAATTCATTGCACTGGTGCTCGTCCAAACCGCCGGCGAGCAAATTTCTCCGCTCTAGCCACCGGCCGAACTCAGCCACCAGCCGAACCTGTTGCTCCGCTGTAGTCTTCGCGTATCCACGACCCGCAAGCGCAGCGACAAACGTTGGAAAATGCTGACGCAGGACTCCGGCGCGCTCTCGCTGCCGATCTAAAAATTCCGACCACTGCTTGATCATGTGCTCTCCTCTTCCGGCCAGCGCCGGAGGGAGAACACGAGCTCGGATTATGCCGAGTACGCAACCTGCGGGGTCCCGACGATCTCACATGGATTCAGCGATTTCGCCGTCCAGCTCCGCATAATCCGGCACTCGGCATAATG
>CAZKNV010000279.1:0-3401 GCA_964554145.1 uncultured Burkholderiaceae bacterium | reverse complement strand
ACGAGTGCGGGAAGCGCGGTGGCCGACAACACGACCAGCAACCATGCGGCGATCAGCGCAACGATCGTCGAGCGCCGGCTTGCCGCCAGCAGGGCACAGAGCAAAACAACGGACGGAGCCCAGAGCGTCATCCAGTTAGCGAGAAGACCGGGCCACGACTCGGCGCCGGATTCCTGGATGATTTCCCAGGTGGGCGGCAACACAAGCACGAGCGCAGAAAGGCCGAACGCGGCGCCATAAACCAGCGCCAGTCGTCGTCGCGTCGAGCGCGCGCCGATCGCCGGCTGACCCGACGCCGCAGATGGCGCCACCGGTAACACCATGGAGGGTTCGCGTTCGACTTGCGCCGACGCGGCACGCATAGTGCGCGCGACGGCACGCCGATAGCCAGCCAGCAGAACCCAGGTCACGATAAACGAGGCGAGCACGGCGGTCGTGATCGCATAGATCAACTCGCCCGATGCATTCGCTCCCACGCTCACCCCCGCGCCGGTTGTCGGATACTGCGGCCGGGTGCACAGTGCGCCTCATCTCCGCCACTCCCGTCCGTGCGCACTATGTCGAAGCCGCCTGCCAGCGAGAAGCGCCTCTTGCCGGGATGGGCGCGGGTGGTACTGCTGGTGTGGGGCATTGCGATGCTGCTGTTGTTGATGCAGTACCTGGTGCTGGCCGTGATGCTCGGAATGTTCCCCGACTGAGCAAACGATCGCATCAGTGGCGTGCAAGCACGCTGAATCGCAGCCACCTACCCGGCGGGCCGCGCAAAAAATTTCTGCAGCGTGGTCTGGAACTCCGGACGCGCGCGCGGATCGGCTTCGTAGGTATGGCAGCGCCACTTGGCCACACTCGGCAGCGCCGCGGCCATCCGTTGCGCGGTTCCTTTCTCGCCCACCAGCAACACCGGCCGCCCAAGCGTGTGCGCGATACCGAGTTCCAGGCACACGTTGAGGTTGAACCCGCTGAGATCGACGGTCACACGCGCGGCGCGACAGATCTCCTGCCAGATCGACTCGATGATCTCCTGTCCCTCGGCGGTGTCGCCTCGCACCGGCTCGATTCCGGCACGCTTCGCTGACTGGTGCATGACCTCGTACGCGGGCTCGCGCTCGCTACGGAACGGCATCACGGCAAACCAGCGCGGCGCAGCGGGATCGGGATAGCTGCCGGGCCAGCGCGGCAGCAGAACTTCGTGCTCATCGCGGCCGAGGTAGGTGTTGAACAGCTTCAGCGCATCGTTGAACTTGACCGGATCGTCGCCGGCGCCGCGCAATGACTTCAGCGCGACGCCGAGCAGCGCATTACCCTGGTCGGCGCCCGCGAGCCATTCCGCATAAGCCAGCGTCGCCTTCAGACCCGTTGACTTGCCGCCACGCGCCTGCAGGCCGTAGCACGCGACGTCGAGTTGCTGCGCGAGGAGTTCGGACACGTCCGTGCCTCTACGGTAAGTGCTGACGTTCTGGGCAATATCGAAGGGGATGTCGACATCCCCGGGAGCGAGCAGCAGCAGTTGCGTTCCGAGCGTCAGCGCGATGCCGAGCTCGTAGCAGACCTGCGGCGCGCCGTTTGCAAGATCGAACACGGAAATGCTCGATGTACGCAACCCCTGCCAGCGATCCGTGGCGAAGTCGGCCCCGACCGGTGTCGCGTCGACGAGTTCGATGCCGGCCTTCTGGCAAACGCGCGCGAGACCCGCGCGCACATGATCGCTTCCTGAAAAGAACACTCGATTGACATCGACTGTTGAGCTGCAACGCGGCCAGACCGGGCGCGCCAGCATCAGATGCGGGCGCCGCGAAAAAAGGCGCACCTCGTTGCCTAGCCCACGTGCCCGGTCGTGCTCGAGCTGACGCACGGTGGCGGAATCGGCACCGGCCTTGCTGATTTCCGAGGTCAGGTCCGCGATCCGCGCGAAAAGATCTCCCGCTTCGGCGCGCATGCTCAGCGGCATCGCGGAGTCCATGCCGGTAGCGCCGACGAACATCTTGAGTTCCTGCAGTGCGACGAGCACCTTCGAGCTGCGAGAGCCGGCGGGTGCACCCGCTCCCTTGAAGCTCGGTTTTTTCACCTGCGGCTGAATCTCGCGCACCAGCGAAGCGAACTTGCCGGAATTCGCATTCATGTCCTCGAGCGTCAGGTTCTCCGACGTTCGGCGCTGAACCACACCCCCCAGCCGCTGCATGAAATCCGAGAGCCCGGCCTGACGCGTTGGCTCGAGCGATGGCTTCTCCTTTTCGAACTGCTGCTGCAGGACGCCGAATAATTCCGTAATGTCGGCGGCCTCTGACGCGCGCTGTTTCTTGCGGTCGATGCGTTCGACTTCGCCCTTGAGCACCGACATGCGCTGCGTCAGCCCATCGGCCTGCGTCAATAGCGACACGATCTGTTCAGCGTTCGCAAGTTCTTTTTCCAGCGACGCGACGCCGGCGGGCATGTGAATCCGCGCGAGCCCCAGTGCCGTCTGCAGCCGCTCGCGCGCGGCCGACGCCATGCTGAGGTCCTTTGCGTCGCTGAGCTTGAGCAAGGTGTTGCCGAAGCAATAGTTGAGCTTCACGAGCTCGACGCGGTCGTCGAGTCCCTCGAGCAGCGACTCGGCGCTGCGGTACGCCGCGGCAGCTCGCTCGAGCCGCGCGCGCTCGCGCCCGGCGCCGAGATCGAAATACGCATTGCCGGCAAAGCGCCACGTGCGCGAGCCTTCCAGCGCATCCTTGCCGCTGCGAGCGACCGCTTGCGCCAGCGACTCGAGACCTTCGGCCACCGCGCCCATCTCGGCGGCGAACGCGGGCCCCGAGCGATCAGGCCAGCGCTCCAGCGCCGCGTCATTGCGCGCGAGCAGGGCGTCGCGCCGCTGCGTTTGCGACGAGTTCATGGTGCCCCGCCTAGGTCGACCAGAAATTCGACTGCGCAGGCATCTGCAGTGCAGCCGCGAGATTGCCGAGCATCGGCCCGCCTTCCCAGCCGAAGTTGCCGTAGCCGTCAACCCAATAGCGGCCCGGAAACACCGGCCCGAGCCGGCGCAGCGCCGCGACATCGAGCCGATGCAGCTCGCGTCCGTTAATGAACACTCCCGTGTCACCGCCGGAGGCAGTCGGCATCAGTGCACCACCGATCGGAATGCCGGCCTTCATGAAACCTGCGCAGGGACCGCCCTCGACACCCCACGCGCCGCACGCCGGGTCGTACCAGTAGCGTCCGTTCTCGACGGCGGTGTTCCACGCGCGCTCCATCGCCGCGACTTCTTCATCGCCGATGCGTACGTAGTTGATGTAGACAGCACGCGGCGCCGCTGCCGGAGTCGATTCGCGCTCAGTCGTGCTCTGCGACTCGGCCGAGTTGCGCGAGCGCTCGCTGATTTCGTGATAGCGCAACGCGAGGTCGGCGCCACCAATGTCGTAGATGCGGGA
>CAZKNV010000278.1:0-3421 GCA_964554145.1 uncultured Burkholderiaceae bacterium | reverse complement strand
CGGTCGCGAACTCGGGCGTATTGGTCTTGCCCACGACGATTGCGCCGGCGGCTTTGAGGCGTGTCACCACTTCTGCATCTTCTTCGGGCACATGCTCGGCGTACAACGGCGAGCCATAGGTGGTACGAATGCCGGCGGTCGGCGTGACATCCTTGATGCCGATCGGCACGCCATGCAGCGGGCCGAGCACGCGTCCGCGCATCACTGCGTCCTCAGCCGCTCGCGCCGCCTCCATCGCTTGCTCCGCAGCGAGAGTGCAAATGGCGTTGATCGCCGGATTGGCGCGTGCGATTGCATCGAGATGCGACTTGAGTATTTCCACCGGGCTGAGCGCCTTGGTACGCACCAGGCGCGCGAGATCGACGGCGTTCATGTTGTTCATTCACTCTCCAAAAACTAGGCGCTACGGTCCCAGAACGTCCGAGGCATTGTGCCGGCATAACCCGAAACAAACGGCTTCACTGCCCCGGTCGCCTCATCGAAGACGTGCCGCTGCAACGTGCCGATATTCGCGCCGTACACGTGAATACTGATCGACGGGCCGTCCTTGAGCGCGTTCTCCACAATGTGGACGTCGCCGATCTCCGGCGACACCTTGTCGACTTCGCCGGGCACGACACGGTGATGTGACTTCATGATCATCGGCACGCCGGGCGTCGGCCGGTCGTACTCGTAGCATGTCTCTGCGCCGCGCAGCACCCCGATCAAGCCCCATACCGTGTGGTCATGAATCGGTGTGCGCTGGCCCGGCCCCCATACGAAACTCAACACAGAGAAGCGTTCGCCGGGGTCGCCGTAAAGAAGGTACTGGCAATAGGATTCGGCGGACTCGCGGGCGAACTCGTCAGGTAGCCAGTCATCCTGGCTCACTAACGCTGCAAGGAGCGGCGTGCCCTCATCGAGGATCTGCTGCTCATCCGCCCCCGCGGTGCTCACCAGCGCGTCGAAGCGGTCGATGAAGGTGCGAAAACGCGCGAGGTTCTTCATGAGTGCTCCACGGGCATCATATTTCGGATCACTTTCCTGTCGCTCCCGCTTCGGCGCGGCGCAAGCGGTCGTGCACGGCCTCCCATTCCGGGCCGGTCGGCGGCGCGGCGATGACGAGGCGTGCGGCGCCACTGGTGTCGAGCCGGTGCAGATGCGCGTATAGCGAACGCGCATATTCGTCGGAGCTCTCCGCTGCAACAATGGCCAAGGCAACATCCGCGCGACAGTTTTGCAGCAGGTGCAGCGGTGCCAGCACCGCGAGCCGCTTCTTGCATGGCGCGCGCAGCTTCGCAGTCAGTGCTTCGGCCGGCATCACAGCGAGCGGCGTACGGGGCGCATAGTGTTTCTCAAGCCGGCCCGACGCGCGCGGCGCGTGCGCGCCCGCATCGACGACTTGGCGCCCGATCGCACGCTGCAACTGCTCGCGTGTGATCGAACCGGGCCGCAACAAGGTCGGCACAGCGCCGGATAGATCGACGATCGTCGACTCGATGCCGACCGGACATGCGCCTCCATCGAGGACCAGATCGACTTTGCCGCGCGGTTTCACGCCGAGATCGTCGATCACGTGTTGCGCGGTGGTCGGGCTGACTCTACCGAAGCTGTTCGCGCTCGGCACTGCCAGTGCTCCACCGAATTCGCGCAACACGGCACGCATCCACGGGTGCGATGGCGCTCGAAGGCCCACTGTGTCCTGCGCGCCGGTTACGATGTCCTTGGCACGCGCCGCGCGCTTCAGCACCAGAGTCAACGGTCCGGGCCAGAATGCGCGCGCCAGCGTGTAAGCAGACTCCGGCACGTCGCTCGCCCAATCGTTCAAGGCATCGGTGTCGCCGATGTGCACGATCACCGGATGATCCGCGGGCCGCCCCTTGGCAGCAAACAGTGCGCGTACCGCCGATTCGTTTTGAGCATCGGCCGCGAGCCCGTAGACCGTCTCTGTTGGAAGCGCCACGAGGCCGCCGCTGCGCAGCACCTCGGCTGCGCGTTTGACTGCGGCTGCATCGACCGGACGTGCGTGCATTGCGATCGATCAGGCCGCCGGCGCGATGCCGAGGATGTGCGCTACCCGATTCGCGTGCGCGATGGCTGCGGTCAACGTCGGCGCAATACACGTCACGTGGCCCATCTTGCGGCCTTTGCGCGCTTCGCTCTTGCCGTACAGATGCAACTTGGCACCTGCAACCGCCAGCACCGACGTCCAGTCGGGCTCTCGCACTGCTCCTTGGCTGTTGCGATCGCCGAACCACAGATCGCCCAGAATGTTCAACATGACTGCCATCTGTACTTGCGTCGTGTCTCCGAGCGGCAGATTCGCCATCACGCGCGCCTGTTGCTCGTACTGGCTGGTGATACAGGCGTCGATCGTGTAATGGCCGGAGTTATGCGGGCGCGGCGCGATCTCATTGACCAGCAGCGCGCCGTCGTGCAACACGAAGAACTCGACGCACAGTATGCCGACGTAGTTCATGCGTTCGGCCAGCACAAGCGCTGCTTCGCGCGCCCGTTGCGCGATCCCGTCGTCCACTCGGGCGGGAACGATCGAGGTCGCGAGTATTCCGCCGCGGTGCTCGTTTTCTGCCAGCGGAAAAGTCGCAGCTGCGCCGTCTCGGGTGCGGCATGCGATGACTGAAACCTCCTGCCGCAATGACAACCTTTTCTCGAGTACGCACGGCACTCGCCGCATCTCGCTCCACGCAGCGCGGGCGGCGTCGGGCGTGTTAACCGGCACCTGACCCTTGCCGTCATAACCCAGCCTGGCGGACTTCAGTATCGCGGGAAAGAGTTGCGCATCGGCTGCCTGCAGATCGTCATCGCTTTCGATCACCGCGTGTGGCGCCACACCGATTCCGCATGCAGCGACAAAGCGCTTCTCCGCGATTCGATCCTGCGCTATCGCCACACTTGCCGCGTCGGGACTGACGCTGCAGTGTTGCGCCAGAAACGTTAATGCGGCCGCCGGTACGTTTTCAAATTCGGTAGTGGCCGCGCGGCATCGGCGTCCAAGCTCTGCCAGCGCTGCTTCGTTCAGATAATCGGCTGCGATGTGATCGTCAGCCACCGCGCCGGCCGGGCTGCCGTGTCCCGGATCGAGCACGCACACCTTGTAGCCGAGCGATTGCGCGGACATGCAGAACATGCGGCCAAGTTGCCCGCCGCCGAGCAACCCGAGCCACGAACCCGGAGGAATCGCGTCCATCGGAGCCGCAATTAAAGCGGCAAGGTCATATTGCGCGCTTTTTCGGTTTGCGTCGCTCGATACTGCGCGAGCGCCATGGCGAGATCGCCGTCCTGAGTCGAAAGCATTTCAACTGCAAACAGCGCAGCATTGGCAGCGCCCGCTTCGCCGATCGCGAACGTAGCGACCGGCACGCCGCGCGGCATTTGCACGATCGACAGCAGCGAATCTTCGCCGCGCAGATACTTGGACGGA
>CAZKNV010000277.1:0-3428 GCA_964554145.1 uncultured Burkholderiaceae bacterium | reverse complement strand
GCCGATATCAACACGACAGCCGGCCCGGACGTTTGCGTCCACTGCACATTGCTGACCGCCCCATTGCAACCGGCGAGCACTGCGCCAGCCGCCTTGCCGATCGCTACGCTTGAATCGGCCACGACAGAAAACGCAGCGGTGCTGGTACACGTCGGTGACGGCGCGACCGAAGGCGGCACCGGCGCAGGGGCCGGTGGCGACGGGCTCGAATCACCACCGCCGCCGCATGCCCCGAGCACGAGGCTCGCCAACGCGCAGCCGGTCAGGCGCATTAATGCAGATTGTCTGTTCATGGTTGTCCGACCCCGGAGCATGCAGCCCGTACCACGTTCACGATAGCGAGAGACAGCGCCGGGTCAATGCCGCGCATGCCCTAATACGCGCCGACCATACTGAGCGTCCGAATGCACCCTTACGCGCGCCACATCGCCCAGCCCGCCAGCGCAACAATGACCAGCAACAGGATGGTCGCCGCCGCGTACCAACGGTTCGTCACCCGCTGCTCGCGGCGCAGCATTCGCACTTCGTCGATCAGCCGGTCGGCATCGCGATGGCGGGTCAGTGCGGCGTGCACCAGCCGCGGCAATTGCGGCAGCAGATAGCTCCACTGCACCGCCTCCTGCTTCAGCCTGGCTTCCATGCCGCGCCAGCCGACCTGGTTTTCCATCCAGCGCTCGAGAAACGGCTTGGCCGTCTTCCAGAGATCGAGCTCGGGATCGAGTTGGCGACCGAGACCCTCAATGTTGAGCAGCGTTTTTTGCAGCAGTACCAGCTGTGGCTGTACTTCGACGTTGAAGCGTTGCGATGCTTGGAACAAGCGAATCAGCACCTGGCCCAGCGAAATGTCCTTCAGCGGTTTGTCGAACACCGGCTCGCAGCACGCGCGCACTGCGTTTTCCAGCTCATCCACCCGCGTGTCGTCGGGCACCCAGTTCGATTCGATATGCAGCTCGGCAATGCGCTTGTAATCGTGCTGAAAAAAAGCCAGAAAATTCTGTGCAAGATAGTTTCTGTCGCTGTCGCTTAACGTACCGACGATGCCGAAATCGAGCCCGATGTACTTGTTGAACTGATCGCCTTCGGTGCCCACCAGGATATTGCCCGGATGCATATCCGCGTGAAAAAACGCATGGTCGAATACCTGCATGAAAAAAATTGTTACGCCGTCGCGCGACAGTTTCTTGATGTCAATGCCGGCGTCCTTGAGTCGGTCGATTCGGCTGATCGGAATGCCGGTCATGCGCTGCATCACCAGGACATTGCTGCTGCAGTAATCGAAATACATCTCTGGCACGACGAATAGCGGCGAGCCGGCAAAGTTGCGCCGCAGCTGCGATGCGTTGGCGGCCTCGCGCATCAGGTCGAGCTCATCGTGCAGGTACTTGTCGAACTCGGCGACCACCGCGCGCGGCCGCAAGCGTTTGCCGTCACGCCATAGCTTCTCGACCAATCCTGCGCCGGTATTAAGCAGCGATAGATCTTTCTCGATCGCCTGCATCATGTTCGGTCGCAGCACCTTGACGGCGACTTCCTTGCCGGCGTTCGGACCTTCCTTAAGCACCGCAAAGTGCACCTGCGCAATTGAAGCAGAAGCCACCGGTTCGCGTTCGAACGACGAGAACACGGCATCGATCGGACGGCCAAGCCCGCGCTCGATCTCGCGTACTGCAATGTCGGACGCAAACGGCGGCACGCGATCCTGCAATCGGGCAAGCTCATCGGCGATGTCGGGTGGCAGAAGATCGCGCCGCGTCGACAGCACCTGTCCGAACTTGACGAAAATCGGACCGAGATCTTCAAGCGCGCGCCGCAGCCGCACCGCGCGCGGCTCGCGCGGAGCGCCGAAACTGGTCCAGTCGACCAACCGCACCAGTGCGGCATTCTTCAAGCTGGTAACGACGATTTCGTCGAGCCGATAGCGCCAGACAACCGCGAGAATGCGAAACAAGCGCAAGAGCCGCATGGGCGGCGATTGTAGGGTGTGCAGCCGGCAGCAGGCTGCTAGCTTCGTGCCAGCAAATCGATTCGCTTTTCAACGCGCGCGACCGCGTCGCGCAAACGATTGACGTCCTGGCCGAACGCTTCAAGATCGTCGCGGCCGACGATCATCGGGTTTTCGGTGACCACATAGTGGGCCGTGCTATCGAGCATCTGCTCGGCCATCTGCTTCCACTGCGACGCGCCGGCGCGCATAAAACCGACGATGCGCTGAGCGGCGGCATCACCGACAAAGCGCGACAAATCTTCTTCCGGCTCGGGCCGCAGGTTCTGCAGTACAAACGCCAGTGCTTGCGCAAACTCGGCATCGCCGGTAAGCCGCACGTCGCGCATCGCAGCTTGCGGGTCGAGCATTGCAAGCGGTAAAGAAGAAAGCGCAACGCCAATTGTGACTGCCGGTTCGCCTTCACCGGCTGCGGTAAATATGCCGTCGTCTGCAACCTGCAAAGTCATCGCAAACGGCGCGGCGTCGAAGCGCGCAATGCGGCCGGCAAACGGCGCCAGCTTCTCGCGTGCCCATTGTTCGCGCCCCAGCATGCGATTGAGCAGGGTGATTGCCGCCGAATTTGCTATCTGGTCGATCATCGATGGCCGCAAGCAAAAGAGGGCGCCGCAGCGCCCTCAGTATTCTGCGCTTGCGTGTTATGCGAGTTGTTGAATGCCGGCAAGGACCCAGCCGCCACCGCGCACCGGTTTCGCCAGATTCCAGACCTCCGATACACGCTCGATCTCGCCATCGACGCGCAACGTTCCGTCGAACTTCACACTGGCAATGTGCTCCTCGGGGAGCGATTCAATGCCGAGAAGTTCGGCGTCGAGCGCAACGACTTCGGTGACCGAGTTGCCGCCACGTGCCCGCAGTTCGTGCGTCAGCGAGATAAACATGTCGTTGCTGGTGAACTCGGACAGTTCCGCCAGATCGCCGCTATCCCATGATTTCTGCAGCTTGACGTAGTTCGCCTTGGCTGCCGCCAGAAATGCGGCCGTGTCGAACCCGGCCGGAATGCCCCACTGCTCGCTGACGCCGGCCGCACCGCCGCGCGCAAACTGATCCATTGCGGAACCGGGACGCGCGCCAGCCACCGCGGACGATGCAGCCGTGCTGCGTTGTGCGGGCACCGGCGCGCTTTCGTAACCGACGTGCTTGTAAGTGCCCGGTGAACCTCCCGCTGTGCCTCCCGTGGTTCCTCCATACGCGGGCTGCGGAGTACCACCACGCATGCGCCGCAGTACGAACCCCGCGATCATCATCAGCACCATGCCGATCAGAAGCACAGTCAGAAACATCGTCAGCGCTTCACCGAAACCCAGGTACGACGCCAGGGCGGCGATGCCAAGACCGGCAGCCAGACCCATCAGCGCGCCTCGCCATGGGCTGCGCGGCGCGGTGGCTGCGGCTGCGCCCGGCCGCTGCGCCGCCGCTGCCGCGG
>CAZKNV010000276.1:0-3428 GCA_964554145.1 uncultured Burkholderiaceae bacterium | reverse complement strand
CGATCGTGCAGCTTGACCAATCGATACTTGGCCATCACCTGCGGCCGGTCGGTGTCCTTCGGATGAGGGATCACATCCTTTATGAGCTTGAACACGTACGGGTACGACGGCAGCGTGAACACCGTCATCACCAGTCCCTTGATGCCGGGCGCGGCAACGAACAGATCGTGCGAATGCTTCAGGTGATGCAGAAAGTCCCGGTAAAAAAGAGTCTTGCCCTGCTTGGCAAGCCCGACGCTGGTGTAGATCTCCGAGCTCGGCTTGCCCGGAAATAGCGAACGCAGAAAATCGACGTAGGCTGCCGGCGCCTCCATGTCCACCAAAAAATATGCATGCGTGAAAGAGAACAGCACCGACAGCAGGTCAACGGTAAGAAGCGCAGTGTCGATATACAGCCGTCCCTCCGAATCGCGCAGGATCGGGACTGCCAGCGGCGTAATGCGCGTGCCATTTATGACGCGGCCGACGATGTATGCACCCTTGTTGCGAAAAAAGAGATTCGACAACACCTGGATCTGGAAGTCGGGCTCGGTGTGCCAGGGCCGCTTGAATGCGGTGCCGGTGCGATGTGCATCGAGCACCGCTTTGAGCACGCGTCGAACATCGCGCTCAACGTCGTTCCACGGACACGCGAGTCCGAAGTCGATGATGATTCGTCGCAGAACGGTTTTCAGGCCATCGACTGCAGGGTAGTAGCTTCGATACGACGGCGGGTCCGAGTCCATGTACTCGGTCGCGACTCCCGGCCGCACGAAGATAAAGCGGTTGCGAAAGTACTCCCGGTGCAAGAGCTTGGTACACACCGAATTGAAAAACGTTTCGGCGCATTCGGGCTGACGATGATCGGCGAGCAGCGCAATGAAGTTTTGCTTCACAGCCTGCCATAGCGCATCGCGCTCGGCCTCGGTCAGCGAATCGAGGTCGAAGTCGCGCTCGATGATGGCGACCGCTTCCAGTACGCGCTGATCGTAAAAATCGATGCGCTCGCGGGCGCGCTCGCGAATCGCCTGCCACTCGCCGTTTTCATACAGCGCCTTGGCTTGCTGCGCGACGTAGCGAAAGCGCCGGTAGTGGTTGTCAAAGCCGTCGAGAATCGCGCGTGCAATGGCCGATGGCGACGGCATCGAACGGTCGAAGCTGATCGCATCGACCGGGGCGTCGATTGAATTCACACTGACAGCGCTAATTTGAACTCTGTCGCGGTGTCAGGGCCAGCCACACCGCCAACACGCCGAACGCACCGCCCAGAAACCAGCGTTGCAACTGCAGCCACAGCGGGCGCCGGGCGAACCACGCAGCGAGCAGCCCGGCCACTGTCACCAGCGAAACATCCATCAGTGCCGCAGTGCCGACCTGGATTGCGCCGAGCAGCAGGCTTTGACCGAGCACCGGGCCGGTCGTCGGATCGACGAATTGCGGAAACAGCGACAGGTAGAACACCGCGACCTTCGGATTGATCGCCGCCGCGACAAACGCCTGGCGCAACAGCACGCGGTCGCGCACCGGTTCGAGCGGCTCCGGCGTGAATGTGAAGCCCGCGCCGCGCACCGTCGTATAGGCAAGCCATAACAGATACGCAGCGCCCGCCAGCTTGATCGCATCGAACGCGAACGGCACCGCCAGCAGCACTACGGTCAGGCCGAACGCTGCGAAGGTTGCATGCAGCGACAGGCCTGCGGCGACGCCGAACATCGAGAAGTAGCCGGCACGCCGTCCCTGCGCGAGGGTGCGCGAGATCAGATACAGCCACACCGGACCCGGCGTCGCCGCGAGCAGCAGCGATGCGAGCGTGAAAAGTACGAGTTGATTTGCAGATAAGCCGAGCATCACATCGTCTCCGCAAACAGCTCTCTTCCGATCAACATGCGTCTTATCTCAGACGTTCCCGCCCCGATTTCATACAGCTTCGCGTCGCGCCATAGGCGGCCAGTCGGATAGTCGTTTACATAGCCGTTGCCGCCGAGAGCCTGGATCGCTTCGCCGGCCATCCACGTGGCTTTTTCGGCCGAGTACAAAATCGCGCCGGCGGCGTCCTTGCGCAACGCGCGCATTGAGTCGGGTGTTGCACGATCGCATGCGCGACCGACCTCGTACACGTACGCGCGGCACGCCATCATCGTGGTGTACATGTCGGCAAGCTTGCCCTGCATCAACTGAAACTCGCCGATGGACTGGCCGAACTGCTTGCGCTCGTGCACGTAAGGCAGCACCGCGTCCATGCAGGCGCTCATGATGCCGAGCGGTCCGCCCGATAGCACCGCTCGCTCGAAATCGAGGCCCGACATCAGCACCTTCGCGCCGCCGCCTTCTGTGCCGAGCACGTTCTCGACCGGCACTTCGACGTTTTCGAACACCAACTCGCCGGTGTGCGAGCCGCGCATGCCGAGCTTGTCGAGTTTCTGCGCCACCGAGAAACCCTGCATGCCTTTTTCGACGATAAAGGTGGTCATGCCGCGCGCGCCCATCTGCGGATCGGTCTTGCCGTAGACCACCAGCACGTCGCAATCGGGGCCGTTGGTAATCCACATCTTGGTGCCATTGAGCACGAAGTGGTCGCCCTTGGCATCGGCGCGCAGGCGCATGCTGACGACGTCGGAGCCGGCGTTCGGCTCGCTCATCGCCAGTGCACCGACGTGTTCGCCGCTGATCAACTTCGGCAAGTATTTTTTTCTTTGCGCCGCGCTGCCGTTGCGCCGAATCTGGTTGACGCACAGATTCGAATGCGCGCCATACGACAGCCCCACGGAGGCGCTGGCGCGCGAGATTTCTTCCATCGCAACGATATGCGCCAGATACCCGAGTTCGGAGCCGCCATATTCTTCTTCTACGGTAACGCCGAGCAAACCGAGCTCGCCCATCTTGCGCCACAGATCCATCGGAAACTGATCGGTTCGATCGATCTCGGCCGCGCGCGGCGCGATCTCAGCCTGCGCAAAGTCGTGCACTGCTTCGCGCAGTGCATCGACATCCTCCCCAAGGCGAAAGTCGAGTCCCGGTAGTTGCATGTCAGTACCGCCGGGCCGCCCCAAGGTACTGACGCACCCCCTCGGGGGGGAGCGAACGCAGTGAGCGTGAGGGCCTCATCAACCCTAGGGCGCTGCCAGGCTGTCGGACAAACGAATCGCCCCACGAATCAGCCGATAGACGACCCACAGCCAGACGATCGCGATTGCCAGACCGCCGAACACACCTGCGCCAATCAGCTCCCATGGAATGTTGAAATACTGTCCCGACTGCACCGCGCTGTCGATCTCAAGCGCGTTCGGAACGATCACGACCAGCATCGCGCCGATGATGATGCTCCACGCAATGAGCCACCACCAGAACGTATGAATCAACCAGCGATAGTGCGACGCCAATAGCGCCGTCACATCCTGGCGTTTGACGTACGCCACCACGACTCCGATCAGCGTCGGCCAGATCAGAAA
>CAZKNV010000275.1:0-3434 GCA_964554145.1 uncultured Burkholderiaceae bacterium | reverse complement strand
TTTCTTCGTCGACATCGAGCTTCTCGACGAACGTTGCGCGCACCGACGACTGCTCTCCTTCCTGCTTGGTCGACGATTCTTCAGCCGTCATGATGTTGATTTGCCAGCCGGTCATCTCGGACGCCAGCCGCACGTTCTGGCCGCTGCGGCCGATGGCAATCGCCAGATTGTCTTCGTCAACCACGACGTCCATCGCGTGCTTGTCTTCGTCGACCAGGATCGACGACACGTTGGCCGGCGCCAGCGCACCGATTACAAATTGGGCCGGGTCGTCCGACCACAACACGATGTCGACTCTTTCGCCCGCCAGCTCGTTCGTGACCGCCTGCACTCTGGAGCCGCGCATGCCGACACAGGTGCCGATCGGATCGATGCGGCGATCGTTGGTCCACACGGCGATCTTGGCGCGCACACCAGGATCACGCGCAGCCGATTTGATGACCAGCAGCCCCTGCTCGATTTCCGGCACTTCAAACTCGAACAGCTTCATCAGAAATTCGGGCGATATGCGCGACAGAATGACCTGCGGCCCGCGCGCAGTGCGGTCGATTTTCTGCACGTACGCCCGCATGCGGTCGCCGATGCGCAAGTTCTCCTTCGGGATCATGTCGCTGCGCGGCAAGCGTGCTTCGACCTTGCCGATTTCGATGATCGCGTCGCCCTTGTCCATGCGCTTGATGGCGCCGCTGACGATCATGTCGCCGCGCGCCAGAAAGTCGTTCAGCGTCTGTTCGCGCTCGGCGTCGCGGATCTTCTGCAAAATGACCTGCTTGGTGTCCTGCGCGAAACGGCGCCCGAGGTCCTGGCGCGGCAGCTGTTCTTCGATGTGTTCTTCGAGCTCGATATCGGAAAGCTGCTCGCGCGCGTCGGACAAGATGATGTGGTGACCTGGCTCCTGCAATCCCGCTTCATCGGGCACGACCAGCCAACGACGGAACGCGTCGTATTCGCCGGTTTCGCGATCCACCGAGACCCGGATGTCGACGTCTTCCTCGGCGAACAGCTTCTTGGTCGCGGTCGCGAGCGCGAGTTCCAGCGCGTCGAACACGACGTCCTTCGGCACATTTTTTTCGCGCGCCAGCGCATCGACCAATAACAAAATCTCACGACTCATGTGTGCTCACCCCCGAACTGCTTGTTTCCATCGCGGCGAATTTCGTCTCAACTTTCGCCTCATTTGCACTCGCCGGCCGAAAGTCCAGTTCCGGCACCAGCCGCGCTCTGGCAACGTCGGCCAACGCAACCTCAACAACCACTGCCGGTGCCGTCTGCCCGGCTTTGCGCAACTTCGCACTGCGGCGGCCGCCTTTTGCTACTTCATCTTCCGAGGTCAACTGCAGCTGCAAACGCTCAGCGCCCGGATCATCCATCAGTTGCAGCAACCGCCCGCGCAATCGCTTGCGGCCGCCGGCTGCCGCCAACGGCGCGTACAACTGCACGTTAATTTCCTTGCCGACGAACCGCGCGAAATCGCCGACTCTTTTCAATGGCCGGTCCAGGCCCGGTGACGATACTTCCAGCCGCTCGTAATTCACACTTTCAACCGCGAACAGGTGCGAGAGCTGCCGGCTCACGCGCTCGCAATCTTCCAGTCCGATACCGCTGGCAGCATCCAGGGTCACGCGCAGCAAGCCACCGCCCAGTCGTTCGAGATCGACCAACTGGTAGCCGAGCCCGCCGACCGTGCGCTCAACCGTCTGATACAAATCGCTCGTCACTCCCGCCATTAATGCTCCAACCCGTCCAACGCTCCGGCACGTGTGCGGAGCCGGAAATAAAAAATGGGCCGTAAAGCCCATTTCTCCGCCCATCTGTTGTTCTTAACGGGCTTGTATGCCAACCTGCGACGATCGCGCCGTCAACAGCCCGTCATTATATGGGGCATGGCGCTTGCGCAACAAGCGCCCGGCTGCACTCCCGATCCCAATCTTTAGTAGTTGCGCGGCGGCGGCTTGCCGCGCTTAAAACGCGCCGGCCGGCCATTGTTCGGAAGGCCGTGCCCGGCAGCAATATAGGTAACGCTGCTGGTCATTGGATCCGGCTGCCGTGAGGGCCGGTTCCCCGGCGGCTTCCCTCGGCCGCGGCCTGATCCCTGGTTCTGACCGGTGTTCGGCTGACCGCTCCCCGGTCCATAGCCCTGCCCTTGCCCATAGCTCTGACCTTGACCCTGGCCATAGCCCGGTCCATTGTTTTTACCCCTCGGCGTCCATTGCCCCTCTCGACCACCCTGGCCCTGGCCACGTCCGCCTCTACCACGCCCGCTCCGGCCCTCAGACGAGCCTTGGCGCTGCCGAATCTCATCGATGCCGATGCCGAGATCGTGCACCCATGCTTGCACCCACTCTGGTGCCAACTCCTGGAATCGACCTCGCGCGAGCCCGCGTGGTAAGGCAATTGCGCCGTAGCGAATGCGGATCAGTCGACTCACCGTCAATCCGATCGCCTCGAAAATACGGCGGACTTCGCGATTGCGCCCTTCGCTAATGGTCACTCGATACCAGCGATTAGCGCCGTCGCCGCCCGCTTCATCGACGCGCGAAAACTTCGCGGGGCCATCCTGCAACTCGACGCCATCGAGCAGCTTCTGGCGCTGCTCATCGCTAACTTCGCCCAGCACCCTGACCGCATATTCGCGCTCGACTTCGTAACGCGGGTGCATCAAGCGATTGGCCAGTTCACCCGACGTGGTGAAGATCAGCAGACCTTCGGAATTCAGATCGAGCCGGCCAACGGCGACCCAGCGCCCACCCGACACTTTCGGTAGCTTTTCAAAGACGGTCGGGCGCTCGCCCGGGTCGTCCTGCGTAACGATTTCGCCGGCAGGCTTGTGATAAAGCAACACGCGCGGTGCGCGGCCGGGCGTCTTGCGAGCCAGCGGCTTGCCGTTGACTCGTACCTGATCGCTTGCCAACACACGTTGTCCGATGTGCGCCGGCTCGCCGTTGACCGATACGCGGCCGGCGATGATCATTTCTTCCATGTCGCGCCGCGAACCGATGCCGGCATCGGCCAACACCTTGTGCAGCTTGTCCGACTGAGCGAGCTGCGCCTGCTTACTGGCGCGACGGCCCCGTTCGAGCAAGTCGCGCGACAACGCTGACTCAGCCATCGCAGCTGGATTGATGTCGTCACCCTCACCCGCCAGGGGTGGTCGTAGTCCTATCGGAGCAGCAGGCGTGCCGTTTTGTGCCGGTGCTCGCTCGGCTCGCTCGCCGCGATCACCGCCCCGACCGCGGCGACGACGAGCGCGTCGCGGCCCGCGTGTGTTGCCATCCGCCGGGGGCCCGCCCCTGTTTCCATCGGCGTCTCCGGCGTCAATGCCGCTCGCAACATCGTCGGCGCCGGCGTCGACGTTGCCATCAACATCATCCGCACGCGGCGCATGCGGCTCGTCTGGCGTCTGCGGTACGGCCGGTTCGACCGTAATAGGTTCG
>CAZKNV010000274.1:0-3453 GCA_964554145.1 uncultured Burkholderiaceae bacterium | reverse complement strand
GATTTCACGAGGAAGGCATTGAAATTCCGTTCCCGCAGCGCGACGTGCGGATAACATCGGTTCCGGAGACATTGGCAACACCACCTAATCGGGCAGATGGAGGCTCTAAGCCCGGTCCGGACGCCGATTCGCCGGCTCGATCGCCTGAAAAACGGCAGTGAGATGCCCGTCGCGGGCGCTTTAGGCCGGAGCGCTGCGTACAATATGAACGATTGGCGCGCCGGCGGTCTGATCGGCGTGATAACAAGGAAAATACATGTATTTGCTTGAATTTCTAGACGGCGGATTGTTGCAGCTAAGTTGGTGGCAACTGATCGTGGCCGCGTTGATCATGACGCATATCACGATCGCCGGTGTCACGATTTACCTGCATCGTTCCCAGGCGCATCGCGCGCTTGATCTGCATCCGGCCGTTGCAATGGTTTTTCGAGTATGGCTGTGGTTGACGACCGGCATGCTGACCAAGGAGTGGGTGTCGATCCACCGCAAGCATCACGCCAAGTGCGAAACCGTCGAAGATCCGCACAGCCCGCAAACGCGCGGTATCAAAGCGGTGCTGTGGACCGGCGCCGAGTTGTATCAGCAAGAGGCGACGAACGCGGACACGCTGGCGCGCTACGGTCATGGAACGCCGGACGACTGGATCGAGCGCAACGTGTTTTCGCGCTTTTCCTGGCAGGGCGTCGGCATCATGGTCGGGATCAACCTGATCCTGTTCGGCTTTGCCGGCCTGGCCATCTGGGGCGTGCAGATGCTGTGGATCCCGTTTCATGCGGCCGGCGTCGTTAACGGTATTGGCCACTGGTGGGGTTATCGCAATTACGATTCGCCCGATGCCAGTAACAACATCGTGCCGGTCGCCATCTGGATCGGCGGCGAAGAGTTGCACAACAATCATCACACCTATCCGACGTCGGCCAAGTTTTCCAGCAAGTGGTACGAGTTCGATATTGGCTGGGGTTATATCCGCGCGCTGCAGGTGCTTGGGCTTGCCAAAGTGCTTCGCGTTGCGCCGAAGCCGCAGGTGGCGGAACCGAAGCGCGCCGTCGACCTGGAAACTTTGCAGGCGGTGATCGCGAACCGCTACGACCTGCTCGCGAAGTACGCGCGTTCGTTAACGGCGGCGCACCGCGCCGAGTTGCAAAAGCTGGCACTTTCGGGTGACGAACATGCCCGCTTCGCGAAACTCAGGCGCGCACTGCGCAGGGGTGATGTGTCGAAACTGCCGCCGCATGAGCAGCATTCGCTATCGGAACTGATGAAACAAAGCCGAGTGATGAAGACGCTGGTGGAAATGCGCACCGAACTGCTCGCAACCTGGGAGCGTTCGTCGGCATCGCGCGATCAGATGTTGACGCACTTGCAGGACTGGATTCATCGCGCCGAGGCCAGTGGCATTCATGCGCTGCAGGAAGCGGCGCTGCGAATCCGCAGCTATCGGCCGGCGACCGCGTAAGAACCGCGGTCAACAAAAAGCCCGGCATTGCCGGGCTTTTTTCTGCACCAAGCCCGCAGCGCGGGCTTTTTCATGCATGCGTCTTACGACAAGGTCATTTGAGTTTGATTTCCTTGTATGCGACATGCTTGCGAGCCACCGGATCGAACTTGCTGAACTGCAGCTTGTCCGGTGTCGTCTTCTTGTTCTTGGTGGTCGTGTAAAAGTGGCCGGTGCCGGCCGTCGACTCGAGCTTGATCTTTTCGCGAGCGCCTTTTGCCATGATGCTGTTCCTTTCTAGATTTCGCCGCGTGCGCGCAGATCAGCCAGCACCGTATCGATACCGACCTTGTTGATGGTTCGCAGCGCCGCATTGGTTATGCGCAAGCGTATCCAGCGATTTTCGCTTTCGACCCAGAAACGCCGGTACTGCAGATTCGGCATGAAGCGGCGCTTGGTCCGGTTATTGGCGTGCGAAACATTGTTGCCGGACATCGGCCGTTTGCCGGTCACTTGACACACGCGTGCCATTTAAAGCTCCTCTATTGCAGATTCGTCGGATTGCGAAGGCCGCGCAGTATAAAGGTTTGCCGGCGCTCGAGCCACCCTTCGAGCAACTACAGCAATCCACGCTCGGCAAACGATACCGTTGCCGAGCCGGCGACGATCAGATGATCCAGGACTTTTACATCGACCAGCGACAGCGCCTGCTTCAGGTTGGCCGTCAGCAATTCATCGGCACGGCTGGGCTCGGCGACGCCGGATGGATGGTTATGCGCGAAGATGACCGCCGCCGCGTTGTGCTTCAGCGCGCGCTTGACGACTTCGCGCGGGTACACACTGGTTTGGGTCAAAGTGCCGCGAAACAGTTCATCGGTTGCCAGCAGCCGGTTCTGCGCATCGAGATACAGCGCGACGAACACTTCATGTTCGAGTCGCGACAACGTAAGCCGCAGATAATCCCGCACCTTGCCGGGCGACGACAGCAGCGTTTCGCGCTTGACATCCTCTTGCAGTGCACGACGCGCCAGTTCCAGCACCGCTTGCAATTGCGTGTACTTCGCCGGCCCAAAGCCGCCGACTTCACGCAAGGCCGATGCGTCGGCCGCAAACAAGCCGTTCAGTCCGCCGAAACGTGCAAGCGCATCGCGCCCGAGGTCGATCGCTGATCGCCCCTTTGTTCCGATGCGCAGGAACACGGCGAGCAATTCGGCGTCCGACAGTGCCTGCGCGCCTTTCGCCAGCAGGCGTTCGCGCGGACGCTCGCCTTCGGGCCAGTCCTTGATCGCCATCGCATTAACCTCGACTAGAATCAACGCCCGATTATGGATCGCTCCGCTGGTTCAGACGTAGCAATGGAAGTGGTGCTTGCGCAGCCGCGCGGATTTTGTGCGGGAGTCGATCGCGCAATCGAGATCGTCGAGCGAGCGCTGGCGGTGCATGGCGCGCCCATTTACGTCCGGCACGAGATCGTGCATAACAAGTACGTCGTCGACGATCTGCGCAGGCAGGGTGCGGTGTTCGTCGACGAACTGGACGAAGTGCCGGCGGGCGGCATCGTCGTGTTCTCGGCACACGGTGTGTCAAAGGCCGTTCAGATCGACGCACAGCGGCGCGGGTTGCGTGTGTTCGATGCAACGTGTCCGCTGGTGACCAAGGTGCACGTCGAGGTGGCAAAAATGCGCGCCACCGGACACGAGATCGTGATGATCGGTCATCTCGGGCATCCGGAAGTCGAAGGCACGATGGGGCAGTCCGAAGGTGGGATGCACTTGGTCGAAAGCGTCGAAGACGTCGATCGGCTGCAGGTGCGTACGCCGGATTCGCTCGCCTATGTCACGCAAACTACATTGTCGCTGGACGATGCGGCCGAGATCATCGCTGCGCTGAAGCGGCGTTTTCCGAACATTGCCGAACCGAAGAAGGCTGATATCTGCTACGCAACGCAGAACCGCCAGGACGCGGTCAAGTTCATGGCACCGCAGGTCGATGTCGTCATCGTGGTCGGCAGCGAGAAC
>CAZKNV010000273.1:0-3453 GCA_964554145.1 uncultured Burkholderiaceae bacterium | reverse complement strand
TGGCCGCCGGTGCGGCTGCGCGCCAACGAGGCGCTGGTGGCGCGCTACGCCAGTCGCACGCCGCCGCTGGTGAGTAGCGCCGACGCGCGCGAACTGCGCGTGTACGAGGAGCTGTCGCGCGAGGTCAGTCGCGCGCCCGAACGCGGCTGGTGCTGCCGCGATGGACAGGTCACGTCGTCGTGGTCCGATCGCTGCGCCGGCGGCTTCGACACCGATCGTGCCAACGCGCTGCGCCAATGCCGGCCGTCACCGCCGCCAACGCCGCGTGATCCGGTGGGCTGGTGCTGCCGCGACGGGCGAGTCACGCCGTCGATTCGACAGAGCCAGTGCATGGGCTCTTTCTTCGAGAACGAGGCCGCGCTGCGGGCCAGTGGTTGCTACCCGCGGCCGCCACCTCCGCGCGACTCACCGAAAAAGCGCTAAGAGGCGCGCGCGGCAACGTGCGTGTCTGGCGAGCGTGCCAATAGACGCGGACCGCACTTGCGCATTCGGCCTTAGCAGGTTGTTGAAGACTCCACTACCGCATCCGCTGCATCCACGGCGTGGCGTCGATAAATCCACGGCAAGACTCACCGCGCGCGGTGCGCGCCGGCATAACCTGCGTGCGGTCGACGCCGGGTGGCTCGGCTCATGCGCACATTCAAGGCCGCATTGCTCGGCTGTACCAGCGCTCCAAGGTCGGCAACGCGCCTTCTTCGCCAGCGTGCCAAACCACCAGCGCGAGACGGTCGTGCAAACATCGAACCAAGTGTGGCTCGGCGATGTGACCTACCTCAAGGTGGCGGGACAGTGTCGCTACTTGGCAGCGGTGATGGATCGGCACTCCCGGCGCGTCGCCGGCTGGAGTCTGAGTGCGCGGCGCGACGTGGCACTGACCAGCGATGCCCTGCAACACTCGGTACGCAACCGGCTCCAGGTCTGGTGTTCCACAGCGACCGCGGCATCGAGTACGCGGCCTTCGAGTACCGCGATCGACTCGCCAGGCTGGGTATCGTGCAAAGCATAAACCGGCCAGGCAAGATGAACGACAACGCGCACGTGGAGTCGTTCTTCCATTCGATGAAGGCGGAAGAGCTCCACGGCAGAACATTCGATAGCGACGAACAGTTGCGACAGGCGCTGCGTAGCTACATCGCGTTCTACAACCAGCAGCGTTTGCATTCGTCACTGCGTTACCCTCCCTCCGGCTGCCTTCGAGCAGCAGCAGGGCCTGCAACCGTGTGTCAACTAAAGCGGTTCAAGATCCATGCCTTAGCGCAGCGTGACCGTCAGCAGTTGCGCCGGTACTGACGCATCGTCTGCATCCGTGACGACCATCAGCTCCAGCGCCTTATCGGTCGTCGATTTCGGGCTTGCCCCGCTTGTGCGCTTCCTTGCCCGGCGGCAGCGCAACCCGACGCAACCGTACCAGCGAACCTTGACACGCATCGTCGTTTGAAAAAACCCCGAGATGGTGTTCGTCATCGGTAATCACATATAGATGCGGTTGCCGATTCGCGCGAGCCCGCTGGCGGCGCTCAAATGCCGCGGCCGGCCGGCGTCAGGCGCACACGCCAACGTAAGTTCTTGCAACAGTGCTGGGCCGGCACGCCGTCAGCGCAGCGTCAACACGATCGGCTGGTGATCCGACGCCTGGGTTTGCTGATCGACATGCAACGACTCGACACGGCGCATTACGTCCGAGCTCACAAGAAAGAAATCGCAGTGCAGTTCGCCGTGGTCGCCTATGCGGTTGTAGAGGCAGAACGTCGTCGGATACGGTTCACCTGCGTGCAGCCGATCCCACGGATTGGCGAGCGCTGGAGTACCGTCGGAAAACGGCGCCACCATGCGCGCATGCAGCTCGCTGTCGTGTTCGAGGTTGAAGTCGCCGCAGATCACGGTGGCGCGTGGCCGCAGCAATGACTGAAATGGCCCGCCGTCGTTCATCGTGATCTCGGCCGCGCGTGCGTGCGCATCGCCATCGGCATAGATTGCGCGCAGCGCCTCGACCTGTGCCGAGCGTTGCGCGAGTGAATACCATTCGAGATGGTTGGTGATCACGCGCAGATCGCCAAACGGTGTCGCCACAACCGCTTCGAGTGCAATGCGCGGCATGCCGGCCGTGCCCGGATCCGCTGGATACGGCAAGGACCACGAGTAAACCTGCCGCACGGGAAGCCGCGACAAAATCATGTTGCCGAACCGGCTTCGCTTGCCGCCTTCGGCCGGGTGATCGACTGCGATCGCGGGGAACGCCGCGTAATCGGGCAATAGCCCTGCGATTTCAGCGAACTGGTCGCGCTCGTCGTTGCCGGCGAGCCGGGGAGCCGGGAAGTTGTCCGCGACCTCCTGCACGCACAGCACGTCAAAGTCGGCGATCCGCTTCGCCTCGGACACGATGCGCGCCGGATCCACCCGTCCGTCAATGCCGCAGCACCATTGCACGTTCCAGCTCATGATCTTCATTTGATTCCCGCGCGCATGAACGACTGCACGAACTGCCGCTGGAACAATAGGAATGCGATGAGCAGCGGACCCGCCGAAAGCAGTGTCGCCGCGTTGATGATCGACCAGTCGATGCCCTGGTCGGTGGCCGAGAACACCTGCAATCCGACCGTCAGCGGCCGCGACTCGACCGAATTCGTGATAATCAGCGGCCACAGAAAGTTGTTCCAGTGATACGACACCGACACCAGCGCGAATGCGAGATACGTCGGCCGCGCCAGAGGCACGTAAACTTTCCACAGTGTCGCTAGCGGCGAGCAGCCCTCGACGCGCGCAGCTTCGTCGAGCTCTTTCGGCACGGTCTTGAACGTCTGGCGCAATAGGAATATTCCGAACGCGCTCGCGAAATACGGCAGGCCGATCGCGAGGATCGTGTCCTTGATACCGAGCGTGGTCATCGTGCGATAGTTCTCGACGAGCAGCACGTCGGGCATCACCATCAGTTGCACGAGCACCAATGCGAACGCGACATCGCGCCCCGGAAATTCGAAGCGCGCAAACGCATAGGCGGCGAGTGTGACCAGCACCAGTTGGGCGGCCAGGATCATCGTCACCAGGACCACGGTGTTGAAGAAGTAGCGGGCGAACGGCGCCGCTTGCCACGCTTTCTCGAAGTTCTCGAGCGTCAGCGGAGCGCCCAGCACGAACCGGGTTGAGAACTCGGCCGGATGAAACGCGGTCCAGAACGCGAACACGAGCGGCAGCACCCAGAGGATACCGAGCGCCCACGCGGCCAACGTCTCTAGCGCAAGCGCGCTCCTCCGGCGCTCGTAGATCACGGTGGCGGCGCTCACTGGTAGTGCACCCTGCGGTCGAGCACGAAGAACTGCAGCAGCGCGGTGGACGCGAGAATGGCGAGCAACACCATCGTCAGCGCAGCCGCATACGACGAGTCCCAGAAGCGAAACCCGGTCTCAAAGATGTAGAACAGCAGCAGCGACGTGGCGTTATCGGGCCCGCCACGGG
>CAZKNV010000272.1:0-3458 GCA_964554145.1 uncultured Burkholderiaceae bacterium | reverse complement strand
CAGCGGTGCATTCATGAAATCTCCCTGGCAATAGTGCTGCCGAACTTCAACGTATCACTCGCTTGCGCTGTCAATGTGTCCAGACATTCACGCAAGGACTACTGCACCCGCATCGATTGCAGGTGGCGTTGCGCGCAATATATGCCCGCCGCGGTTTTGCTTCAACCTGCTCCGCATATTGCAATGCAATAAACGAACGCCTGCCTGCCTGATTTTCCATTGCGGCAAAATCGCGCTTATGAATCCATTTCGTATCGCTGCCGGATCGATAACGCTCGCGCTGCTCGTTGCATGCGCCGCGCCCCGCCCAGCGTTGCCGTCCGGTGTCGGAACTGCGTCGAGCGCGCCGACTGGTTCGCCAGTCGCGAGCCCGAGTCTCGGCTTCTTTTCCAAAATCAAGGCGCCGTCAACGCACGAGCCGGCGCTGCAACTGGCTTCGCGCGGGGTACAGATATTCCGCTGCGAAAAACGTGAAGGCGGGCTCATCTGGGTGTTTCGGCAGCCGCAAGCCGAGTTGCTTGACGGCAGCGGCAAAATGGTCGGCCGGCACGGCGCCAATTTTTCGTTCGAGCACGACGATGGAAGCCGGCTGGTATCGACCATCGTCGCGTACGACGAAGCGGACAAGGCCACCGATTTGCGCTGGCTGCTGCTGACGACGCGCAGCTTCGGCAACGGCGTGCTTGAAAACGTCAGCCATGTGCAGCGAATCAACACCACGGGCGGCATGCCCCCCGCGCGCTGCGAACCGTCACAACTCAACCAGATATTACGAGTCGACTTCACCTCCGATTTCGTGTTCTATCGGCCGCGCACAGAGTGATCGCGCCTCCGCTTCACGAACGCGCTAAAATCGCGCGTTTGCGAGTTGGTTGCCGGAGGAAAAACAAATGACCTCGACTGCTTCGACGGTCGGCGCCTATCTGCGCGATCTGCCGCCGGATCGTCGCGTTGCCATGGCGCGTTTGTGCAGCATGATCCGTCGCTCCGCGCGCGGCGTGCGCGAGAGCATGCGCTACGGGCTGGCGTTTTACGAGCTTGACGGCCCGCTGTTTGCGCTTGAATCCGGGCGCCGCCATATGTCGCTGTACGTGGCCGAAAAAGACGTCGTGTTGAAGCACAAGGACGCGCTGACGGGCGTGAACGCGGCCAAGAGCTTCATCAAGTTCTCCGATCTGAACCGGTTGCCGCTCGATGTCGTCGAGAGAATCGTGCGGGATTCAGTCGCAGCGCGCAGGCAGCGCGTGGCTTCCGGGTCGGTGCCGACTCAGGCCGAGCTGCTGAAGCTGTGGGACATTAACGAAGAAGACGCGGCGCCGCCGTCTACGACGGTCAAACTGGCGACCGGCAAGCCGGCGACCGCAATGACCGACGCCATTAATGCGATGGCGCACTCGATGCGCGACGCGATGGTGGCCGCGATCGATATGGCAACCGGCATCGCGTCCGGCAATGGCAAGACTCCGGTGAAATCGCGCGTCGTGAAGAAAACCACTGCGAAGAAACCCGCCAAGACTGCCGTGAAAAGGAAAAGCGCTACACGACCGCCCGCAAGGAAGTCTGCCAGGAGAGTGTCCAACGCGTCGCGCCGGCGCTAAAGGAAGCTTCCGCTGCTACATCGCTCTGGCATCGTCGATCACCTTGCCGTCATTCGGCAATGAGCCCGGCGCCAGCAGCTCAACCGCACCGCCAAGCTTGGTGATCGAGCGCAGCGTTTCGCCGATCGCACGCGCCAACTGTGGATCATGCGAAGTGGACTCGGCGCGCAATGTCATCGCGTCCGTTTCGTCGGTACGTGTTACCACCAGGCGCAAGCGCTTCAATTCGGCATGGCGGCGCGCCACCTCGGCCAGTTGCTCCGGCCGCACAAACATGCCCTTTACCTTCGTCGTTTGATCGGCCCGACCCATCCAGCCCTTGATGCGCATGTTGGTGCGGCCGCATGGCGATACTCCGGACAGAACCGCCGACAAATCGCCCAGCGCGAGCCGGATCCACGGACGGTTCGCATCGAACGACGTGACGACGACCTCGCCGACTTCGCCATCGGTCACAGGAACGCCGGTGCCCGGGCGCACGATCTCGATCAGCACGTCCTCGTTGACGATCAATCCTTCGCGCGCCTGGCTTTCGTAAGCGATCACGCCGACATCGGCCACCGCATAGGCCTGATAGGCGTCGATGCCGCGCGCCTTGATGTGCAACTGCAACGATGCTGGAAACGCCGCTCCCGAGACGACTGCCTTCTTGATCGACGACACGTCTCGGCCGGCGGCGGCCGCGGCATCGAGCAGTATCTTCAAAAAGTCTGGCGTGCCGGTATACGCATGGGGCTTTAGATGCTCGATGACGTCCAGTTGCTGTTCGGTATTGCCGGGACCGGCTGGAATCACCGTGCAACCGAGCGCGCGCGCACCACCGTCCATGATGAAGCCGCCCGGCACCAGGTGATATGAAAACGTGTTCAGCACAATGTCGCCGCGGGCGAAGCCAGCCGCATACAGCGAGCGCGACGCGCGCCATGCATCGTCGTGCTTGTCCTCGGGTTCGTAAATCGGTCCGGGCGACGTAAACAGCCGGCCGAATTTTTCCAGCTCGTCGGCAATGAACCCGCCGAAGGGCGGTTGCGCCTTTTGCATCGCCGGCAATTCCGATTTGCGTAACAGCGGCAGCCGCGCGAGCGCGGTGCGGCTGTTGAATTGCGCAGTGTCGATATCACCCAGGTGCTTTTGCCAGCCGGGCGATTTCAGTGCCTTCGCCAGCAGGCCCGGCAAATGACCCATTAAATCGAGTTCGCGCCGCTGCGGGTCGCGCGCTTCGCGGTTGTCCAGATGCTCGGTCATCGTCAATGCGCCCGATTGATCTACTTGTAAGCGTCGTCCGCTTGTTGCCGGCGCCGCTCGGCATCTTCACGAGCCGTGTCCAGCTTCTTGACTACCGGGTCGATCGTGGTTTGCCGCGTCGGCAGCGGCGTCTTGACGGGCTCGCTGTCATCACGCGAGTTGCAGGCGACCAGCACTGCTGCGAACGCAAACAGACAAAAAAGGTGTCGGTTCATGCACGGTCGCTTCAAGCAAGCCAGCGCTTGCGGCGTTTATAAAACTTCGCATCTCTGAAACTCTTGCGCCCGGATTTCGATAGCCCGAGGTAAAACTCCTTCACGTCCTCGTTCTCGCGCAGCGCTCGCGCCTCGCCGTCCATCACGACGCGCCCGTTTTCGAGGATGTAGCCGTATTTCGCATACTTCAATGCAAGATTGGTGTTCTGCTCGGCCAGCAAGAACGAGACCTTTTCTTTAGCATTCAGGTTATGCACGATGCCGAAAATTTCCTCGACCAATTGCGGCGCCAATCCCATCGACGGCTCGTCGAGCAGGATCATCGACGGCCGTGCCATCAGCGCACGGCCGATCGCCGTCATTTGCTGCTCGCCGCCCGAGGTATAGCCCGACTGGCTGG
>CAZKNV010000271.1:0-3461 GCA_964554145.1 uncultured Burkholderiaceae bacterium | reverse complement strand
AATTACTGGTGCCGTTGATGATGCCGGCAATCCATTCAATGCGATTCGCGGTCAATCCTTCGCGCAGCGCCTTGATGATCGGTATGCCGCCGGCCACCGCCGCCTCAAAGGCGAGCATTACGCCCTTGGAGCGCGCAGCTTCGAACAATTCGTTGCCGTGCCGTGCCAGCATTGCTTTATTAGCGGTGACGACGTGCTTGCCGCGCGATATTGCTTCCAGCGCGAGCGAGCGCGCCGGCTCGTAGCCACCCATCAGCTCGACGACAATATCGATATCCGGATTGCGAACGACATCGTCGCAATTAGATGACACCGCTACCTGCGCGCCGACGATTGCGCGCGCTTTCTCGACATCGCGCACGGCGATAGCAACGATTTCAATGCCACGACCGGCGCGACGCGCAATTTCGTTCTGATTGCGTTGCAGAACTTCGTAAGTGCTGCGCCCAACAGTTCCAAGGCCGAGCAAACCAACTCGTATTGGTTTCACAGCTTAAGTTGCCGGACGCGCCTGCGGCCGGTGCCCCTGAGTGTCACGCTGCGGCCTTTCGCGGCGGGACCCTCAGCATTTCTTTGACCCCGCGTACCGCCTGCCGAATCCGGTGCTCGTTCTCGATCAACGCAAACCGCACGTGCGAGTCACCGTAGTCACCGAACCCGATGCCGGGCGATATCGCGACCTTGGCGTCGGCCAGCACTTTCTTCGCGAACTCGAGCGAGCCCATCGCCCGGTACGGCGGCGGAATCTCGGCCCAGATGTACATCGATGCCTTCGGCACTTCGACCATCCAACCCGCTTCATGCAGCCCGCGCGCCAGCACATCGCGGCGGCGCTGATACTCGCGGCGAATATCTTCGACGCATTGCTGCGGGCCTTCCAGCGCCGCGATCGCCGCCACCTGGACCGGCGTGAACGTGCCGTAATCGTGATAACTCTTGATGCGTGCCAGGGCAGATACCAGATCCTTGTTGCCGACCATGAAACCGATGCGCCAGCCGGCCATGTTGTAGCTCTTGCTCATCGTGAAGAATTCGACCGCCACTTCGCGCGCGTTCGGCACCTGCATGATCGACGGCGCGCGATTGCTGGCGTACGTGCCGTCGAACGTGATGTCGGCATAGGCAAGATCGTGCACGACATAGATGCCGTACTGCCGCGCCAGCTCGATGACGCGTTGGAAGAAGTCGAGTTCGACGCATTGTGCGGTCGGATTGCTCGGAAAGCCGAGGATCATCATCTTTGGCTTCGGCAATGATTCTCGGATCGCGCGTTCAAGCTCGGCGAAAAAATCGACGCGCCCGTCCATGCGCACCGAACGGATATCGGCGCCCGCCATGATTGCGCCATAGATGTGAATCGGATAACTTGGATTCGGCACCAGCACGGTGTCGCCACGATCCAGGGTCGCAAGCATCAGATGCGCCAGACCTTCCTTCGAGCCGATCGTGACGATCGCTTCCGAATCCGGGTCGAACTCGACACCGTAGCGCGCCTGATACCAGCTCGCGATCGCACGCCGCAGGCGCGGAATTCCCCTGGATACCGAATAGCCGTGCGTGTCCTGCCGCTGCACCGCTTCGACCAGCTTGTCGACGATATGCCGAGGCGTCGGGCCGTCCGGATTGCCCATGCTCATGTCGATGATGTCTTCGCCGCGCCGGCGGGCAGCCATCTTCAGCTCGCCGGTAATGTTGAAGACATACGGCGGCAAGCGCTTGACGCGCGAGAATTCGACCATGATGAAAGTGTGTTGAGACGCAGCTTTATGCGCCGGATGCACTGAAATGCGTGCCTATAATGTACTCGAACACCTCCCTGAATTTCCCTGAGGTTTCAAGCAACTTGAAGCTGCACGCAGATACACCGACCCAGCAGAACACTGTCACTGCATACGGTCCCGGCTTCGTCGAAATCAACAAGGTTCGCCACACGACGAACTTGCTCGTGACGCCTGATCAGGTTCAACCCTGGCCCGTTGCAAGTTTCGAGGCACTCGAACCAAGCGACTTCGAGCGATTGCGCGAGCTGCACAGCGAAGTCGTGCTGCTCGGCACCGGTTCGCACCAGCGCTTTCCGCATCCGCGGTTAACGCGCCCACTGGCCGACGCGCGCATCGGTCTGGAGGTGATGGACACGCAAGCCGCTTGCCGCACCTACAACATATTGATGGCCGAAAGCCGCAAGGTCGCGGCCGCGTTGTTTGTTGAAAGTCAGATCTGATGACCGTCACACTCGACAGCAAGGTACCCGATTTCACGGCTTCCACAACCGGCGGCGACTTCACGTTGTCGAAGCAACACGGCAAGGCCGTCGTGCTTTATTTTTATCCGAAGGACAACACGCCGGGTTGCACGACGGAAGGCTCGGACTTTGCCACCGCCAACGCAAAGTTCGCGAAAGCAAACGCGGTCGTGGCCGGCGTATCGCGCGACAGTTTGAAGTCGCACGAAGGCTTCAAGACCAAGATGAAATTTCCGTTCGAGCTGATTTCCGATCCGGACGAAAAACTGTGCGAGCTGTTCGGCGTGATGAAGATGAAGAACATGTACGGCAGGCAGGTGCGCGGTGTCGAGCGCAGCACTTTTGTGATCGACGGCGCAGGAAAGCTGCGCAAGGAATGGCGCGGCGTGAAAGTGCCGAACCATGTCGATCAGGTTCTGGCCTTTGTGCAATCGCTCGCTTGATGTTCGACCACCCCTTGATGGATCTATCGCACTGCTGATGCCACTTCCGAAAGCACCGATCAAGCCAGCCACAGTTCTTGCGTCCCTGCCGTCCGAACCGGCACGCGAATCAGCGAGCACTGAGCGCGCGCACCCGGCGGCCGTGCCGCTCGTGCCCGTGTCGCGCAGACCAGAAACGCCCCATCCTCAACCGGCTCGACCAACTCCGGCAGCGCGGCTCAAGGTCGTCGAGTCCGCGCCGCAGCCCGTAAAGAGCGCGACCAAGAAACCGCGCTCGAGCGGCGTGCCGAGGCTCTTCGTGGTCGATACCAACGTGCTGCTGCACGATCCGACGAGCCTGTTCCGGTTCGAAGAACACGACGTGTTCCTGCCGATGATGACGCTCGAGGAGCTCGACTCGCACAAGAAGGGAATGTCGGAAGTCGCGCGCAGTGCGCGCCAGGTGTCGCGCACGCTCGATTCGCTGGTGGCGGCGGTCAAAACTCCGATCGAGGAAGGCATTCCGCTCTCCGCGCTGGGTAACAAGGACGCTGCCGGTCGTCTGATTTTCCAGACGCAAGCGGTCATGGCCTCGCTGCCGGCAAGCTTGCCCGCCGGAAAGGCAGATAACCAGATACTCGGCGTGGTTCGTGCGCTGAAGGACCTGCACACGACGCGCGATGTCGTGCTGGTGTCGAAAGACATCAACATGCGCGTCAAGGCGCGCGTGCTCGGGCTAACGGCAGAGGACTACACCAACGACAAGGTGCTTGAAGACACCGATCTGCTTTACACCG
>CAZKNV010000270.1:0-3472 GCA_964554145.1 uncultured Burkholderiaceae bacterium | reverse complement strand
CTGGTAGCGCAGCTTGCCGTGATCTTTCGCTCCGAACTGCTGGCACGTGCGCCGCAAGCGCGCGATGCCTTGGTATCACTCTGCGGCGTTTTTGGATGCACCGTCGGCTGGCCGGCGCAGGTCGATCAGCTGGCGGTCATCGGCAGCGAGCTGCAGGCGATTCCCGGCACCGACGTGCTGGAGCTGACCGCGGTGATTCGCAATCGCGCCTCGTTCCGGCAGGCGCTGCCCGCGCTAGAGGTGGCGTTGACCGATTCGCGTAATCAGCCGATTGCGCGCAAGGTGTTTACACCGGCCGATTACCTTGCAGCCGCCGGCGAACCGTCATCGCGCATCGAGGATGGCTTTGCGAGCGGAAGCGACTACACGATTCGCATTTTCTTCGAAGCGCGCGGCGTGCAGCCCGCCGGTTTTCTCGTCTACCCGTTTTTCATTTAGGCGATAGTTTGAGCACTCTGATCTGCGGTTCGATCGCGTACGACTCGATCATGGTGTTCGGCGGCCGGTTCGCCGACCATATCCTGCCGCACCAGGTGCACATTCTTAACGTCGCCTTTCTCGTTCCGGAGCTGCGGCGCGAATTCGGCGGATGCGCCGGCAATATCGCCTACAACATCAAGCTGCTCGGCGACGAATCCTGGCCGATGGCGACCGTCGGCCAGGATGCGCAACCTTATCTGGACCGGCTCGATCGGCTGCAAATCAGCCGCCGCTTTGTGCGGCTGATCGACCAAAGCTTTACCGCGCAGGCATTCATCACGACCGACGCCGACAACAATCAAATTACCGCGTTTCATCCGGGCGCGATGTCGCATTCACATTTGAACCGGATTCCGGACGACGGCTCGATCGGGCTCGGCATCGTCGCGCCCGATGGTCGCGACGGCATGCTGCAGCATGCCGAACAATTTGCTGCGCATTCCATCCCGTTCGTTTTCGATCCGGGACAGGGACTGCCGATGTTTTCGGGTGAAGAACTGCGCTGGTTCATCGAGCGCGCCAGCTACGTAGCGGTCAACGATTACGAAGCGAAGTTGCTGGCCGATCGCACCCAGCTGACGCTCGCCGAGTTGGCAGGCAAGGTGCGAGCGCTGATCGTGACGCACGGCGGCGCGGGTTCGCAAATTCATGCCGACGGCAAGACTTTGCAGATACCGATTGCGCCGGTGCGCAAACCGGTCGATCCAACCGGCTGCGGCGACGCGTACCGCGCCGGTTTGCTGGTCGGCATCGCGCACCAGATGGATTGGGAAACGATCGGCCGACTGGCAGCAACGATGGGCTCGATCAAGATCGAGCATTCCGGCGGACAGAATCACACGGCTGACCGCGCCTCGATCTTCGAAAGATTCAACGAAGCGTTCGGATATCGGCCTTGGTAGGCACCTGCTGTCAGATCCGCGCCACGATCATCTGCAAAACGTAAACGGCGAGCAGCAGCACCAGCGGTGACAAATCGAAGCCGCCGACCGGCGGCAGAACGCGCTGAATCGGCGCGAGTAACGGCCGCAACAGCATGCCAAGGGCCGGAGCAAATGGCGCATGCGGGTTGACCCAGCTGACGATCGCATAAATGATCGTGACCCACACGATGACGTTCAGCGCCCAGACGACCAGTTGACGCACTGCGGCCAGCAGTGCGAATTCAAGCGCCACGTCGGCGCCGATAACTTGCCGGATCAGGACGACGAACAACAACGTCACAAAAAATGCGGCCAGTAGCGAAGCCCAGTCGATGCGACCGCGGACCGGAAGCAGTCGATGCAACGGTCTCACCGCCCAGTTCGTGAGCGCGACCACGAACTGCACGATCGGATTGCGGCCGGGCATGCCGATCGCGTTAATCCACACGCGCAGGATCAGCAGCCCGACCAGCAGCGATCCGAGAACTTCAAGAAGAAAGCGGGCGATGTCGACCAGCAGCATGCAGGCGTCGGCGAAAGCGTCAGATGAACAATCGATGGACCGCGATTCTAAGCGGCCCGACAGCGCGCGCTGCGCTGTCACAAAGAAACGGGCGAAGAAAAAAGGGCGCCGGCTACGGCGCCCTTGCTAATTACGACTCGAGAGTTACGGACGGCTGCCCGTCGGGAACGGCCACGCCGCTGCCGGATTCAGTGCAGTCTTCGCACCCGGCGCTGCAGCGGTTGACGGAGCCATCGGCGTCGGCATTGCAGCGGGCCTTGGCATCGGCTTCTTGGCCGCTGGCCTCGGCATCGACTTCCTGGCAGCAGGCCTGCGTGCGGCAGATTTCTTCACCGCTTTACGTGGCGCTGCCCGCTTTTTCGCGGCCTTTTTCACTGATTTCTTGGCCGATTTTTTCGCCGACTTCTTCGCAACTTTCCTAGCTACTTTTTTTTTTGCGGCCTTTTTCTTGGCTGCTTTTTTAGCTGTTTTCTTCATCGACTTCTTAGCAGTTTTCTTGGCTGCTGGTCGACGCTTTTTGGCGGCTTTTTTGGCCGATTTTTTGGCTGATTTCTTAGCCGATTTTTTCGCGGATTTCTTTTTCATAGCCATGATGAATCTCCTTCGATGCACTTGAGTGCGGAGGTTGAGAAGGAAACCCGCCGGGCAACATGACCCGTCGGGCTATTCATCGGCGCACGCAGATGCTCTGTCGCCGCGACACCCCCAGAAATGCGTTTGTGTTTCCGCAAATCCGAGAAATGCGCGGAACGGGCAGCGCACTGACCGCTGACGCTGATGAATTCGGCACGGCGCGCGCGAGAAAGCCTGCAGATGGGCGCGCGCGAAAAAAACGTCGGAGCAAATCCGGCGTTCGGATGATCGGGAGTTTTTGTGGAAGAAGAGAAGCCGCAGGATTCGGGCGTCCCGGAATGCTCTAGCGCGTTGTCTTCAGCGCTTGTTTGCCAATGAGCTTTTCGACTGTGCGGTTCAGTAGTCAATTCAGTGGTCGATTGCTTGCTTGAGCGCCTATTTGCACGTTCACGCAAACTGATCGAGCAATTCAACAATGAATCGCGTTGTACGCGCAAAATAATTTCATCGCAAGAATTTTTTGCGACGAACATTGATTTGTGTGCGATTTGTTCCACTGTTCAATAGATCAACGTTGTTCGTTCAAACGTGTTCGCTTCATCTGTTCACGCTAATCCCAACTGAGCGCGCCGCCGCTTTGATACTCGATCACTCGCGTCTCGAAAAAATTGCGTTCTTTTTTCAGATCAGTCATCTCGCTCATCCATGGAAACGGGTTTTCTTCCTGCCGAAACAGCGTCTCGATGCCGATCTGCTGTGCTCGACGATTGGCGATGTAGCGCAGATAGCCCTTGAACATCGGCGCGTTAAGCCCGAGCACGCCGCGCGGCATCGTGTCTTCGGCATAGGCGTACTCGAGCTCGACCGCCTGCCTGAACAGCTTGCGAATGTCTTCGCGGAACTGCGGCGTCCACAGCTGCGGGTTCTCGAGCTTGATCTGGTTGATCAGATCGATGCCGAAATTGCAGTGCAT
>CAZKNV010000269.1:0-3475 GCA_964554145.1 uncultured Burkholderiaceae bacterium | reverse complement strand
GTGCCCGCCGATTTTGCCGGCTCGGCTCGAATTGGTGGGGGCCGACTCTTTGTGGTCGAAGCCGACGAATACGACACCGCATTTTTCGACAAGCGCTCGAAGTTCCTGCACTACCGTCCGCGCACGCTCATCCTGAACAATATCGAGTTCGATCATGCCGACATCTTTGCCGATCTGGCCGCGATCGAGACGCAGTTTCATCATCTGGTGCGCATGTTGCCGGCAAGCGCGCGCATCGTTGCCAATGCCGCCGATGATGCGATCGCGCGCGTGCTCGCGCGCGGCTGCTGGTCGGAGCTTGAAGCGTTCGGTGAAGGCGGGCAATGGCAGGTCGACGGCGAACCGCCGTTTGACGTTCATCAAGGTGGCGATAGGGTCGGCTCGCTGCAGCTTGCATTGGCCGGACAACACAATCGGATGAATGCGCTGGCCGCGATCGCTGCGGCCGATCATGTCGGCGTGCCTGCCCCGGTAGCGCTCACCGCGCTCGCCGAGTTTCGCGGCGTCAAGCGCCGGCTCGAAGTGCGTGGCGTCGTTGATGATGTGACGGTGATCGATGACTTTGCGCATCACCCGACTGCGTTTGCGCAGACGATCGCAGCGCTGCGTGCGTGGCATCCGCAAAGCCGTGTCGTTGCAGTGTTCGAGCCGCGCTCGAACACAATGAAGCGGGGCGTCGTCAATGCGCTTCTGCCGGACAGCCTGTCTGCGGCCGACCGCGTTTTTTGTTTTGCAGACGCCATCGAGTGGGATGTTTCGCGCGTACTGGCGCCGCTCGGCGCACGGGCGACGGCGCATTACGAACTCGACGCGATGGTCGAGGCGATCGTCGCGTACGTTGCGGGCGGCGACCAGCTGGTGGTGATGAGCAATGGCGGATTCGGCGGCATTCACACGAAATTGCTGAAGCGGCTGGCCGAGCGTGCTGAATCTGCTCGACGCGCAGCGTGAGCGTCGGCAAGCGTGATCCTTTATCTGCATGGCTTTCGTTCATCGCCGGAATCGCGCAAGGCGTTGATGCTGCGGCAGCGTCTGCAGCAGCTTGGTCTGGCCGATCGCTATGCATGCCCTGCGCTGCCGGCTTCACCGCGCATTGCTTCGCACCTGGCGCTCGACATTGCGCAGGCGGTGCCGGCCGATCGACTCGCGCTGATCGGATCGTCGCTCGGCGGCTACTACGCCACGTGGATTGCGGAAAAGCTCGGCTGCCGCGCGGTGCTGCTGAATCCGGCAATCGATCCGGCGCGTGATCTGCAGGCGCACATCGGCCGCCAGCCGGTTTTCTTCAGCGATCGCGAAATTGATTTCCGGCCGGAGTACATCGATGAGCTGCGCGGTCTCGAGACACCGGTGACGCAACCCGGGCGCTACCTGCTGATCGCGGCCACCGGCGACACGGTCATCGACTATCGAACGATGGTGGCGAAATACCAGGGCGCGCAGCAGCATGTGATCGAAGGCAGCAATCACGAATTGTCGGATTTTGCGCAATACATTGACGAAGTTCTTTCATTCTGCGGTACGAATAGGGAGTTGGAGTGAATCAGCGCCTGCAAGGCAAGGTCGCGATCATTACAGGGGCGGCGCAAGGCATCGGTGATGCGACCGCTCGCAAGTTTCTGCGCGAGGGAGCGACGGTCGTTGCATGCGACATCGGCAAGGTGTCGATCGACGGTGTCGATGCGATGACCGTCGACGTCACCGCTCGCGATCAGATCGACGCGATGGTCGCCGCAGTCAGGCAACGTCATGGGCGCATCGACGTGCTGGTCAACAACGCCGGCGTCACACTCGACGCTCGACTGCAGAAAATGACCGACGAGCAGTTCGATCGCGTGATCGCCGTCAATCTGAAGGGCACTTATAACTGCGCGCGGGCGGTGGTCGATACGATGGTGCAACAGGGCAGCGGCGTGATCCTTAACGCATCGAGCGTCGTCGGCATCTACGGCAACTTCGGACAGACGAACTACGCGGCCAGCAAGTTCGGCGTGATCGGCTTCGTCAAGACGTGGGCGCGCGAACTCGGGCCAAAGGGAATTCGCTGCAACGCAGTTGCGCCGGGTTTCGTCGCCACGCACATCCTGGACACGATTCCGGAAAAGGTGCTCGAGCAACTGAAAGAGCGCGTGCCGCTGCGCCGTCTTGGAACGCCGGAAGATATTGCCGGCGTATATGCGTTCCTTGCCTCCGACGAAGCGTCGTATATCAACGGCGCGGTGATCGAAGTGTCTGGCGGATTGACGGTTTGAATCGTCGCATCGTTTTCTGCGCGAGCCAGGGTCCTGATCCATGAGCACGCATCTCCTGTTTGACGACGACGGCGCGTTCAAGGCAGGGACCGAGATCGCAAACGCCGGGACGTCGCATCAGGTCGAGCTGCCGAGCGGCAAGCGGACGAAAGTCAAGAGCTCGCATGTGCTGCTGCGCTTTTCCGAACCGCCGCCTGCTCAGTTGATCGAACGCGCACATGCGCAAGCCGAGTCGATCGATCTCGACTTTTTGTGGGAAGTCGCGCCGCAGGACGAGTTCGGATTTGTCGAACTGGCGCGCGAATATTTCGGTGCCGAGCCGAGCGCCGTTGACGCGGCAGCGCTGCTGTTTCGGTTGCATGGCGCACCGGTTTATTTCTATCGCAAGGGGCGTGGCCGCTATCGCCCCGCACCGGCGGAAACGTTGAAGGCCGCGCTGGCGGCCGTCGAGCGCAAGCGCAAGCAGGACGAGTTGCGACAGCGGTACGTGGAAGAGTTGAAATCCGGGCACGCACCGGATGCCATCGCACAGCAGGCGATCGCGCTGCTGATCAGGCCCGACCGCAATTCGATCGAGTTCAAGGCGCTCGAGCAGGCGGCGGCCGAATCGCACGTGACGCCGCTGCGGCTGTTGCTGGCACGCGGTGCGATCGCGTCGCCGTACCGCTGGCATGTGGACAGTTTTCTCGCGCAGCATTTTCCGCGCGGAACAGGATTCCCTGCAGATTTACCGCGGCCCGAGTGGTCAAATGCCTTGTCGCTGGCACCGGTACGCGCATTTTCGATCGATGATAGTGCGACGACCGAGATCGACGATGCGTTTTCGGTGCAGTCGCTTGGCGATCGCATGAAGATCGGCATTCATATCGCAGCGCCGGCGGTCGCGATGCCGCGTGGCCATCCGCTCGACGTGATCGCCCGCTCGCGCATGTCGACTGTCTACGCGCCCGGACTGAAGTACACGATGCTTCCGGACCCATGGGTCGACCGCTTTTCGCTGGACGAGGGACGCGAGGCAGCGGTGTTGTCGCTATATGTGGAGATCGATCCTCAAACATTCGACGTTCTGACCACCGCGTCCCGTCTGGAACAGGTGCATATTGCAGGCAACCTGCGTCACGATCAACTCGAAACGATCGTCACCGACGCCGCTATAGCGAGCGGCGAGTTCGATTCTCCGTATGCCGAGCAATTGAGTTTTCTATGGCACGTTGCGCGCAAGC
>CAZKNV010000268.1:0-3487 GCA_964554145.1 uncultured Burkholderiaceae bacterium | reverse complement strand
TCCGCGCGGCAACCGGTGTGGAACAACAACGGACTCTCGCAGGGCATGGCCGCCAGCGAGTTTTTGCGCGGAAGCCAATGGAAAGCCTACGATGGCGCGCTCGCTGTCGCGTTAATGGCCGGGATGCGAGTTGAGATACTGCGGCTCGATGCAGCCGGCGCGCTCACCGGTACGACACCGGTATTCAATACTCTCGGCACCCGCATTCGCGCAGCAGTGCTGGGGCCGGATGGGAATCTTTACTTAACGACCGACGGCAAAAGCGGCGGGGATGAGATTTGGCGAGTAGCGCCGAGCTGACACGTACGCCGGCGCTGTTGCTAAACAATATTGTTTTGGTTTAGCAGCCACTCTCATTTGTGCGTTGCTAAACTAAATCTGATATGTTTAGCAACCATGAGGTACCTTGAGCTCAGCCTTGCGGCGCAGACAGCGTATGCGGAGCTGTTTGACCAAGTAAGTTTTCTCGGCCTGTCGCGAGCGATATCCGGCCTGAGCGGCAGTTTCCAGCGCATGCAAAGAAAAGGCCGCTTCTACTGGTACTTTGCATACAAGGACGTCGATCAAACCACCCGCATGGTGTACGTGGGGCCCGACGACGAGCGCGTCCGCGCCCTCGTTGAACAGCGCGAGACGAGTCCGCGCATCGACCTGCGGGCGCAAGCGCGTGCTGCAATCGCTCTCGGCTGCGCCACGACGACTTCAAAACATTTTCGGGTGATCAAGCGGCTTGCCGACTACGGCTTTTTCCACGCCGGAGGCCTTTTAATCGGAACACACGCATTCATCGCAATGGCGAACATGCTCGGAGTGCGCTGGAACGAGGGTTTATTGACGCTCGACGTTGACTTCGCACATGCAGGACGCAACGTTTCGGTAGCGCTTCCGGCAGATATCAAGATCGATGTTCGCAGCGCATTGGAATCGCTGGAGATGGGCCTGCTGCCAATTTCCGAGTTAGACGGACGGCTGGGCGCTCAATATCGCAATCCCAGTGACCCGGAGCTTCGACTTGACTTCGTAACGAGTCTGGGTCGGTCGCGTAAACCGATTTTGATGCGCGAGTTAAATTTGGCCCTAGAGCCGCTCAAGTTCATGGAGTTTTCTCTTGAAGGCACCACGCAGAGCTGTATTTTGGCCAGTCAAGGCGCAACGCTGGTTAATCTTCCGTCGCCAGAAAGATATGCCGTGCACAAACTCATTGTCTACGGCGAGCGGCCGATCAGCGAACGCGCCAAGGCGAAGAAAGATCTGTTGCAGGCTGCCGCTCTGGCAAGTTACTTTACCGCCGCAGGTAGCACCAACGCATTCAATGCGGCGTGGCGTGATGCTCTCTCACGAGGCAGAGGCTGGAGATCCCGCGCTAGAGAGGGAAAGAAGGCACTGCTCGCTATTGCGCCCGAATTGGAGATTCCCGCGCTTTGGCGCGAGGCGTGACGATATTCTGGCGAAGGTCGATCGCGCTGCGATGCCAGTGAGCCTGGAACTCGACCAAGTCAGGTTGCGCCGCAATGTTAGTAAGCCGGCGTAGCATCGCTCGCCAGAACGATCGCGAGCGTCTGATTGTTGACTATCACAACTCCGATCTTCTCCCGCCCAACTAACGGCACATACGCTAAATCGTTCTCCTTGAGACCAGAGATGCGCATAGCATCTTGGCCCGCTTGATTCCCTTCGCTTGATACTGCCATCAATTCGCGGAGCGGCTTGAGCTTGGCGGCAATAACAGAGCGGTTCGGCGGCCAGGCTTCGTAAAGGGCAGGGTAGTCCTTCAGATCGGGCCCGCCTTGCACCGCGGAAAAAAGCATTCTGTTTCGTTCATCAATCGTGTCCGACGGCCGAGCAATCGTCCAAACCGGACCGAGGATCGGCGTAGAAGCAAATCGAGGGTCTCTATACGAGAGGTTCGAATCCTGAACCAACTCATTTGCCAGTACTGAATCGAATCGGTCAGCATTGAACACAACAAAGGCCGGCCGCGCGATGAAGAGCGAGTGGGTTCCGTACATCAAAGCAGCGAGCTGAACAATGCCGATGATCGTCAAATCTCGAACGAGCTCGCGCCGCTCTTTCCTTGGAGAACTAACGATCAGGGTTATCAGCGGACCGATGACCACGTCGACAAAAGCAACCAGCGCGAGAATGGTTAGCGCTCCCTGGAGACTGAACAGCGGACGCGGATACCAAACTAGTACCACTATCGCGGCTACTGTGCCGACCGCCAACGCGCTTATCAAGAGATGAGATGAAAAAAGCCTTAGGCGCCGCGACGTGCGTGGCGGGTGCGGTGCCACAAGCGACGCATCTGTAACGTTCAACGTGTAATCCTTCACGGGAAAATCAGTAGACAAGAACTATAAACAGACGCGCAAGAAACGAGTGTGCCGCTCGGTTATCGTTAACGACAGTCGGCCGGTGTATAGCTGGCCGGAAGAGTGCCCCTGCTGATACCCGCAACGATCGTCGTCGCGCCCGCCGCCATGCATTGCCATTTGATTACATCGCCCGGCGGCGCGAAGGCGGCGGTCGCATTCGGCAGGCCGGTGCCCGTACCAATGTAGGGGCTGAGCGCCAACGTCCACCACCTGCACGCGCAGTTGTAGCGATCGTAAATACTCCAGTAGCAGCAGAAATGGCGATACCTGACACGTTCGGCGTCGCTGACGGCGGAACAAAGTTGTTGGCGTACCCTGTCAATGAGTCCTGACGGACTGGAGAATTTCAGCGACATGATGCCTCGCATTGTCGCCAAGAAGAAACCCTTCGGTAACACGGCTTCGAATCAAGTAGCCCTGATACGACGGTATCGCGATGCTCGCCATGATGCCGATGATCGCAACCACGATCATTATCTCGATCAGCGTGTGGCCGGTAAGTGATGAGTTTCTTCATATCCATTTTCTTCGGCAGCGCACTGCTAAGTCTTTATCCTGGCCAAAACTCCGACCCAAAAAAAGGGAGCCTTAAGGCTCCCTTTGTACACAAATTACTGCAATTAGCCGCGGCATTCCGCCGGAGCATATTTACTGAGCAGCGTCGGAAGGAAGAGGGCACCGACCGGCCGGAATGCCGCCGGCTGCGCCCTACCAGCGGCAAAACAAAACCAAACAATCGGCGCTGGCGGAGGAGTTCCTGCCGCAATCAGAGCGATGTCTGAGCTCGGCGTGAGACCAATGACACTCGTCGCCGCGGGAGCGATTTTCGTTGTATACGCCACCCCAATATAGCCTATCGTGTTGTTCGTCGAGACACTAACCACGTTTGGTGAGTTGATCGGATTAGTGCAGGTCGCGCCGCCGTTGCAGGTCGTGCCCACGCCGGTCCGCATTCCAGCGCCAAAACCACCAGCCAAAGCAGGAGTTGCATTAGCTGCGTTGTCCGCGATCAATACCTTGGTTTCAGACGCCAAGCCCAAGCCTTCCGTGACGCGCGACCGGATGACATAGTCTTGATACGCAGGCAGCGCGAGTGCCGCCAAAATGCCGAT
>CAZKNV010000267.1:0-3491 GCA_964554145.1 uncultured Burkholderiaceae bacterium | reverse complement strand
CCGCTCTGGCTACTGCCTGCGCCGATCGCATTAACCGAATGCAACAACGCGCCGTTTTATGGCACTTCACTGACATTGATCACCGGCCCCGAACGCATCGAGGGTGGCTGGTGGGACGAATCATGGGTTGAACGCGATTACTTCGTTGCACAGGATGGCGAACATGCGCTGCTATGGATCTTTCGGCCCCGCGCTCCGAATCCGGAGACGCGACAAGGCTGGTATTTGCATGGGAAGTTCGGATGATGATGATCGAACTGCCGAATTATGCGGAACTGCATTGCGTCACCAACTTCTCGTTCTTGCGTGGCGCCTCACGTCCTGAAGAACTCGTCGAGCGAGCAGTCGCACTTGGCTATTCGGCATTGGCGATCACTGACGAATGCTCGCTGGCCGGCGTTGTACGCGCACATGTCGAGGCCAAGGAACACAAGCTCAAGCTGCTGATCGGCTCGGAAGTCCAATTGACCACGCAAGACGGTAAAGCGCATGCGAAGCTGGTTCTGCTCGCAACTGTTCATCAGGGGTACGGCAACTTATCCGAATTCATCACTCTCGCACGCATGCGAGCCGACAAGGGTTCTTATCGTGCGCACCCCTCCGATCTGGAAGGCGCCGCGCCAGGCTATGCGCACTTGGCCGGGTTACCCGAATGTCTCGCCCTGCTCATCCCGGACCGCGATATTTCATTCGAACGCCTATTGACGCAAGCGACGTGGCTGAAAACCTTGTTCGGCCGCCGTGCCTGGATTGCAGTCGAAAATCTTCTGCGTGCGACCGATAGCACACTGATAGAGCGCGTCGAATGTGTCGCGCATATGAGCGGCTTGCCGCTCGTTGCCGCCGGTGATGTGCATATGCATGTGCGCTCACGCAAGCCACTGCTCGACGTGCAAGTCGCCACGCGGATCGGGCGGCCGGTAGCCGAATGCGGCTTTGCATTGGCATCGAACGCCGAGCAATACCTGCGGCCGCGCGTTCGGCTGGGGCAGCTCTATGCGAGCCAGTGGCTAGCCGAAACAATCAAGATCGCGGCAGAGTGCAAATTTTCTCTCGATGAATTGAGTTACCAGTATCCGGAGGAAATCGTTCCAGCCGGTGAAACTCCGGCAAGTCACTTGCGCGCGCTCACAGAAGCGGGAGCGCAGAGGCGCTTTCCGAACGGAGTGCCGGATAAAGTGCGCCAACTGATCGAGAAAGAGCTGGGGCTCATCGGCGAACTGCGATACGAAGCGTTTTTCCTCACCATCGAGGACATCGTTCGCGAGGCTCGATCGCAAAACATTCTGTGTCAAGGGCGTGGTTCAGCAGCTAACTCGGTTGTCTGTTATTGCTTGGGCATCACTGAAGTTGATCCCGAGGAATGCACTCTGCTGTTCGAACGTTTTGTCAGCCGCGCACGCAATGAGCCACCCGATATCGACGTTGATTTCGAGCATCAGCGGCGCGAAGACGTCATTCAATACATCTACAAGAAATATGGGCGTCAGCGGACTGCGCTCGCAGCCACCGTGATCTGCTACAGAACTCGCAGCGCATTGCGTGACGTGGGCAAGGCGCTGGGCATCGATCTGCAACGCGTCGATCAGGTGGCCAAGGGCCATCACGGATGGCACGACGGCACGGCCCGTGCCGATCGCATGAAGGATGCCGGCTTCGATTCAAATAGTCCGGTCGTACGTCAGTGGATAAATCTTGCGAGCGAGCTGCGCGGTTTTCCGCGCCATTTGTCGCAACACGTCGGCGGTTTTGTGATTGCGCGCGACAAGTTGTCGCGTCTGGTGCCGATCGAGACTGCGGCAATGGAAGGCCGCAGCGTCATCGAGTGGGACAAGGATGATCTGGACGCGCTGAAGTTAATCAAGGTCGACGTGCTTGCGCTCGGCATGTTGTCAGCAATCCGGCGCGCGCTGGAGTTCGTCAGTCAGAAAGAAAAACGACCGTTTTCAATGAGCGATATCGAGCGTAAGGATGAGCCGACCTACCAGATGATCCGCGCGGCTGACACGATCGGCACGTTTCAGATCGAATCTCGTGCACAGATGTCGATGCTGCCGCGGCTAAAGCCGCGCGACTACTACGACTTGGTGATTCAGATCGCGATCGTTCGTCCCGGACCGATCCAGGGCGGCATGGTGCATCCCTATCTGCGCCGGCGTGACGGAATTGAGGAGGCCGACTATCCCAGCGAGGAAGTAAAGCAAGTGCTCAAGCGCACGCTGGGGGTGCCGATTTTTCAAGAGCAGGTCATGCAATTGGCCATCGTTGCTGCGGAATTTTCAGCTGACGAAGCCGATCAATTGCGCCGCGCAATGGCGGCATGGAAGCGCACCGGCGGACTTGAGCCGTTTAAAGAGCGCCTTATTTCACGCATGATCGCCCGAGATTACTCACCTGAATTCGCCGAACGCATCTTCGAGCAGATCAAAGGGTTCGGCGATTATGGCTTCCCGGAAAGCCACGCAGCGAGTTTCGCCTTGCTGGCCTACGTGTCGTGCTGGATCAAGCGCCACCATCCCGACGCGTTTTTGGCGGCGATGCTTAACAGCCAGCCGATGGGCTTCTATGCGCCGGCGCAACTGATTCAGGATGCGCGCCGGCACGAAGTCAAAGTCAGACCCGTCGATGTGACAGTGAGCCAAGTTGAATCCCAACTGGAGCCATTGGCTGGAGGCAATGGCAGTTATGCAGTGCGCCTTGGCCTGAACTGCATCAGCGGATTACCAAAAGCCGCTGCCGAACGCATCGTCGAATCGCGCTTGAAGCGCGCCTTTGAAAGTGCGGAAGATCTCGCCTTGCGCGCCGAGCTAAACGCGCACGAACTCAACGCAGTCACTACCAGTGGTGCGCTGGCAAGCCTCGTTGGGCATCGGCATCAGGCGCTTTGGCAAACGTTGGGGGTAGAAACACGCCGCACCGAAATGCTAAAACCGGTTCGCTTTCGCGAAGAGGCGGTTGTGTTGTTTGCCCCGACTGAAGGACAAGACATCGTCGCGGACTACACGAGCCTCGGCTTCACTCTCGGCCGTCATCCTTTATCGCTGCTACGTCCACGGTTAGCAAAGATGCGAATCCAATCGGCGTCAGAACTAATCAAATATCCGCACGGCCGCATTGCGCGCGCATGCGGCATCGTTACGCATCGGCAGCGGCCCGAAACGGCCAAAGGAACGGTGTTTGTGACGATCGAAGATGAAACCGGGCCGGTCAACGTCATCGTCTGGAACAAGTTGTTCGAGCGCGAGATAAAAATAGTGACCGCGTCGAAGTTGCTCGCGGTGCAGGGCATGTGGCAATCGGTCGACGGCGTGATGCATCTGGTGGCCCGCAAAGTAAGCGATCAGTCACCACTGCTGGGTCGCCTTGCCACCTCGTCGCGCGATTTCCACTGAAGCAAAAAACAAACGCCCCGGCACGTAAGCACCAGGGCGTTTGGAATAGCTAGCCTGACAATGTCCTACTTTCGCTGGAAATACATCCAACTATCATCG
>CAZKNV010000266.1:0-3498 GCA_964554145.1 uncultured Burkholderiaceae bacterium | reverse complement strand
GTCAATCCCGAGTAGTAACTGGTGCCGCACGCGAGGATCAACGCTGAATCGATGTTGGCCAGCGTGTCGGCAGCATTCGTACCGAACAGCTCCGGCGTGATCGATTCGATACTCTCGATCGTGTCGCTGATCGCGCGCGGCTGCTCAAATATCTCCTTCTGCATGTAGTGCTGATACGGTCCGAGCTCGGTGCCGCCCGCGGTCACCTTGACCGTATGCACTTCGCGCTCTACCGGGCTACCTGCACCGTCGACGACTTGCACGCGCTTCAATGCGATGTCCACGACGTCGCCGTCTTCCAGATAGACGATCTGGTCGGTGGTGCCGGCCAATGCCAGCGCATCCGATGCCAGAAAATTTTCTTCGTTGCCGAGCCCGACCACCAGCGGCGATCCAGACCGCGCGCCGACCAACCGCTGCGGCTCCGCCTTGTGCATCACCGCGATCGCATACGCGCCCTTGAATCGCGTCACCGCAGCGCGCACCGCGGCTAGCAGATCGCCGCGATAAAGTTGATGAATCAGATGCGCAATGACTTCAGTATCAGTTTCGGTATCGAACTCGTAGCCGGCGCGCTTCAGCTCGGTACGAATTTCTTCGTAGTTTTCAATGATGCCGTTATGCACGACCGCCACTTCGTCACGCGAAAAGTGCGGATGCGCATTGCCCGTCACCGGCGCGCCGTGCGTGGCCCAGCGTGTATGCGAGATACCGAGAGTGCCGGCAAGCGCCGACTGCTTGATCTGGTTTTCGAGCTCGGCTACGCGCGCGGTGCTGCGCGAACGCGTCAGTGCGCCGTTCTGCAGCAACGCGACGCCGCACGAGTCATAGCCGCGATATTCGAGCCGGCGCAGGCCTTCGACCAGCACCGGTGTGATATCGCGCGTCGCAACCGCTCCCACGATGCCGCACATTTCAGGTCTTATCTTTCTTTGTCGGCCGCTTCCAGCCATCGAGCGTCGTCTGCTTCGCGCGCGCGACGGTGAGCTTGCCCTCGGGCGCATCTCTTGAAATCGTCGAGCCACCAGCGATCGTTGCGCCCTGGCCGATCGTTACCGGCGCCACCAGCACCGCATTCGAGCCGATCGATACATCATCGCCAATCACGGTACGGTGCTTGCGCGCGCCATCGTAATTCGCGGTAATGGTACCGGCGCCGATATTCACATTGGCTCCGACCGTCGCGTCGCCGACGTACGCCAGATGGTTGGCCTTCGAGCCGCGCCCCAACGAGCTCGCCTTGATTTCGACGAAGTTGCCGATGTGGACTCGATCGCTTAACTGCACGCCGGGCCGCAGGCGCGCGTACGGCCCGATGCGTGCACTCTCACCGATGGTGGCTTCTTCAAGATGCGAAAATGGCAGCACTTCGGTACCGGCTCCGATCGAACAGTCGCGCAGCACGCAATAGGCGCCGATGCGCACTGAGTCGGCGAGGCTGACGCGTCCCTCGAAGATGCAGCCGACGTCGATCGACACGTCGGCGCCGATATCAAGACCACCTCGAACATCGATCCGCGCCGGATCGGCCAACGTTGCCCCGCGCTCCATCAGCTCGCTCGCCACGCGACGCTGTGCAATGCGCTCGACGGCCGCCAGTTCGCTCTTGCTGTTGACACCGAGCGTTTCATCCGGATCGGCGCAGGCCACTCCGACCACGCGGCAATGCTGCGCCACCGCCTGTGCGATCACGTCGGTGAGGTAATACTCGCCTTGCGCGTTGTCGTTCGACAGCGCGGCAAGCCAGCCTTTCAATTTGATGGTCGGCGCGACCATGATTCCGGTGTTGACCTCCGTTATCGCGCGCTCATCTTCGCTGGCGTCGCGCTCTTCGACAATGCGCAATACATGGCCATGCGAGTCGCGCACGATGCGTCCATAACCCGCCGGCTGCGGCAACTGCACCGTCAACAGCGCGACATCGCCGGTCGCCGCCAGCAGTTGCCGCAAGGTTTCCGACCTGATCAGCGGAACATCGCCGTACAGACCCAAAGTCGGCGCCGTATCGTCCAACAGCGGCGCCGATTGCAGGACGGCATGGCCCGTTCCAAGCTGCGGGTCTTGTTCGACGAAGCGCAGTCCCGCGTTTTCAGCGAGCTTGGCAGGGAACGCTTCTTGCACTTTTTTGCCGCCGTGACCAACGACAACCACTATATTGGCCGGCATGTCCTGCATGTTCACCAGGGCGGCGCGGACAGCGTCAAGAACGTGGGCCAGCATTGGGCGGCCGGCAACGGGGTGCAGCACTTTGGGCAGCGAATCCGGCAACGACGGGCCCATGCGCTTGCCCTGTCCGGCAGCAAGGATCACGATGTTCATGGTTCGCGCCTGGTCAGCGCAGCGTAGATGGTCGGGAACACGCAGGAGGTCCGGTTGCGCAACGATTCTAGTTCACCGATACAGAACGCCTTCGCCGCCTGCTTCGTTCACCGGCTGGGGATGATCGCCCTTGCGATCTCGTTAGCCGGTTGCGCCGCGGTGAAGCTCGGCTACAACAACGCCGACACGCTGGCATTGTTTCAGCTGGACACTTATTTCGAGCTGAGCCCGGACCAGGAACAGACGGTCCGTGAGCGCGTGAACACGCTGCTCGCCTGGCATCGTTCGACGCAGTTGCGCGACTACGCCGCGTTTATCGACAAGGCGCGAGCGAAACTCGGCGGCCCGGTCACCGCCGCCGATGTAATGGAATTCAACCGGCAACTGAACGCACGCATGATGACCGCGGGCGACAAGGCGGCGCCCGATATTGCGCACCTGGCGCTCACCCTGGCGCCGGAGCAGATCGATCGCGCGGCCAAAAAATTTACCAGCGACGCCGCCAAGGCGCGGCGCGAACTTGCGCGCCATGCCGACAAGGACTCCGGCGCGGAACGGGTGAAGAAGTACAGCGAGCGCGCCGAGTCGTGGTTCGGTCGATTGACCGACGAACAAAGCGAAATCATCCGCAAGTCATTCGCAAGCCGCCCCGACGATGGGACATGGTGGATCGATGAGCGCGAGCGCCGGCAGCGCGAGTTCATCGCGCTGCTACGCAAGATTCAGGCAGAACGCCCGGCCGAAGAAGTTGCAGCGCGCTGGTTCCGTACCTACTTCGGGCAACTCAATGTCGCGCCGGACGCAGAGCGCCGCGCGCGCACCGAGTCGTATCGACGCGGCAGCGCGGAGCTGACTGCACAGCTGATTAACGTGGCAACGCCGGAACAACGCGCGGTGCTTGACAAGAAATTAAGCGACTACGCGCAGGACTTCAAGTCGCTGGCTGGAGCGAACAGCTCGGGCTAGGCAGTGCGCTGCTCCTGAGCGCCGTGCGTCGAAACCAGCGACCCGCCGAACATTCCCACGGCGGCCATTAAAAACCCTGCGAGCACGGACGGAAACGCTTCCCCGAGCGGCGTGAATTCGAGCAAGGACCAGGTGCCCATGCCGAGCACGATCGACCAGATCGCGCCCTGCGTGGTCGAGCGCCGCCAGTAGAGCCCGCATACCAGCGGCCAG
>CAZKNV010000265.1:0-3499 GCA_964554145.1 uncultured Burkholderiaceae bacterium | reverse complement strand
CGCACGACATCGCTGGTCGTCAGCTTTAACTGCGCCAGCCGATCCGGCCGTAGCCAGATGCGCATTGCGTAATCCTTGGCGCCGAAAATCTGCACGTTGGTCGTGCCGGGCAGCCGCTTCAGCTGATCGAGCACATTGAGCGTGACGTAGTTCGACGTGAACAAATCCTCGTAGCGGCCGTCCGGCGAATAGAACGCCAGCACCTGCAGGAACGCCGACGATCCTTTCTCGACCGTCACGCCCTGCCGCCGAACCTCCTCCGGCAAGCGCGCCTCGGCCTGCTTGACGCGGTTGTTGACGTTCAATGCCGCCTGATCGGCGTCGGTGCCGATATTGAACGTGATCTGGATCTCGACAGCGCCGTTGCTCGACGAGTTCGAGCTCATGTACAGCATGTTCTCGACGCCGTTAATGGCGTTTTCGAGCGGCGCCGCCACGGTTTGCTCGAGCACGCTGGCCGATGCACCCGGATAAATCGCGCGCACCGAAACGACCGGCGGCGCGATCTCCGGATACTGCGCGATCGGCAACGCGCGCATCGCGGCCAGGTAGGCGATGACGATGAAGATGGACAGCACGGCCGCGAAAATCGGGCGATCGATAAAGAAGCGGGAAAACATGTTGAGACCTCGTGATCGGTGATCAGTGATCGGTGATCAGTGAACCGTAATTTGTGGTGGTCGAGTGCAGCGGCTGCAGCTACTTCTTCGCGTCCGCTTTCTTGACTTCGCCCTTGCCCGCAGGCGGCCCGCCCTTGCCTTCCATACCAGGCGGAGGTCCGAGCATGATCGGCGCGCCGCCCGGAATCGGAAACAGCTTGGCCGTGCCATCGACGATGATGACGTCGCCGGGCTTCAGTCCCGATTCGATGATCCATTGCTGCTGACCGTCCATCTCGACCCAGTCGCCGACATTCACGGGGCGCGGCAATGCGACATCGGTCTTGCCGTCCTGTCCCTTGCCGGTCACGAACACGAACTTGCCTTGCGGCCCATCCATCACCGCGCGCTGCGGCACGACGATGGTGTTCGGGCGCGTCGCGCCTTCCAGGATCGCGCGCACGAACTGACCGGGGCGCAGCGCGGCATCGGCATTCGGCAACTCGGCGCGCGCGTCGAACACGCCGCTGTTTGCGTTAATCGCCGGATCGATAAACGCAAGCCGGCCCTTGCGATCGTAGATGCTGCCGTCGGCCAGCTTCAGCGACACCGTGTATCCGGACAAGGGCGATTTGTCGGCGGCCTTGTTATCGGCCGCCTTGGCATTCGGTGCTTTCAACTCGCCGCTGCCGACTAGTCGATTCAGCCGCAACCGTTCCGCTTCGGAGATGCTGAAGTTCACATACAGCGGATCGAGCTGCGAAATGGTCGCCAGCAAACTGTCCGCGCCGGGCGACACCAGCGAGCCTTCGGATTTCTGCGCGCGGCTGGCGAACCCGGTGACCGGCGCCGTGACGCGCGTGTAACCGAGATTCAGCCGTGCTTCGGTCAATCGTGCCTGCGCTTGCTTGACTGCTGCGGCACCGCTTTCTTCGCCCGAGGTTGCCTCGTCGAGCTCGCGCTGACTCAGCGCGTTGCTGCCGGCCAGGGGTTTGACGCGATCGAAGTTGCGCCTTGCCTGCGCATATTGCGCCTGCGCACGCGACAGCTCGGCCTCGGCTGCCTGCAGCTGCGCCTGGTACGGGCGTGAATCGAGGATGAACAGTGTCTGGCCGGCGTTGACCCGGCTGCCTTCCTGATAGGTGCGCTTTTCCAGAATGCCCTGCACGCGCGCGCGGACTTCCGCCTCTTTCGAGCCCGCGGTCTGCCCGACGTACTCGAACCGGATCGGCACAGTAGTGGTTTTCACTTCCTGCACGCTGACTGGGGCCGGCGGAAAGCCGCCCTTGCCACCTTTGTCATTGCCACCGGCCGGATTGCAGGCGACGAGCAAAAAAGCCGTCAGGCTAATGGTTGCCGAGAGAGCGAGTACACGCCAACTAAATCGAAAGGCGGCAAGAAAATGATCTGGTTGCATTGGGATTGAAAGCCATTTGAGGTTGTCTGTGACGACGTTCGAAGGGGCAATAAATCGACACCGTTCTTGTTTTGCACCGCCGCAATACTACATACATCCGTGGATGTTTGTAAGATGCGGCATATTTCAACGGTAACTTAGGAAGCCAATCGTGGTTCGTCGTACCCGGGAAGAAGCGCTGGAAACGCGCGAGCAACTGCTGGACGCAGCCGAGCAGGTTTTTCGCGAGCGTGGGGTTGGTCATGCGTCGCTGGCTGAAGTTGCCGATGCTGCCGGCGTGACGCGCGGCGCGATATATCACCACTTTGCAAGCAAGACAGAGCTGTTCCAGGCGATGGTCGAGCGCGCCGAGATGCCGATCGAGGCTGCTTTCGAAGCTTTCGAGCAGGCCGCAGAGCATGGAACTCCGAATCCGCTGCAGGTTTTTCGCCGGCAGGGCGTTCTCGCGCTGATGCACCTTGCCGACTCGACTCGGGTGCAAAACGTCTACGAAATTCTGTTCCTGCGTTGCGAATACACCGATGAGTTAGCGTCCGTCGGAGAGCAGGAACTGCTCAAGCGCGCGCAGTGCATGTCGAAGTGCAAGGCAGTGCTTGATCAAGCGGTGGCTGCCGGCGAGTTGCCCGGCGACACCGACACGAACCTTGCGGCGCAGGGGGCGTTTTCGTTCGTCGGAGGACTGATGCGCGATTGGGTGCAATCGCCTCGGAGCTTCGACCTGAAGGCGGCAGCGCCGCAGATGGTCGATGTCTACGTTGCCGGTCTGCGCGCGCATCCCCCGCGCCGCGTGCTGAGGCACGACAATGACTGACGCCCCGCTGTTCGACGACCAGGACGCTTACTGGATTCTTGGGCTCAACACCTTTTTGCATGAGCTGGGTGTGCCGATTCCGATGACGCCGACGGCGCTGATCGCCGGTGCAAGGGCCGCGTCAGGCGCGGTCGATCCGATCCTGCTGATCCTGGCGATCGTGATCGGAATGCTGATCGCCAATTCCGTCTGGTTCGCTGCCGGTCGCCGCTACGGCGGAGCGGTTCTAAAGATGCTGTGCCGCGTTTCACTGTCGCCCGATACCTGCGTCGCCCGCACCGAGGGCTCGTTCGGCCGCTGGGGCTGGTCGGCATTGGTCATCGGCCGCTTCCTGCCGGGCGTGACATTGGTGGCTCCACCGCTGGCCGGCGCGCTCGGCATGTCATGGACACGATTTCTGGCGCTGACCGCAGCGGGCGCTGCGTTGTTCGGCCTCGTCGTGGTCGGTGCCGGGATGTTGCTGCACGAACAGATCGAGATTCGAGCCCGAAGCGCGGTCGCCCGCGTATGCGACGAGTTTGCCGTCGCGGGAAATCGCCGGCGTTGTGGTGAGGCCGGAATCGTAGGTCAACTGCCGGAACGAATATTCCGGCCGTGGCGGAGTGGGGCGGTTCGCATACCAGATTGCGCCGCCTGCTGCCAGGAATCTGCACGCGGCGAGCGCGACCCAGG
>CAZKNV010000264.1:0-3504 GCA_964554145.1 uncultured Burkholderiaceae bacterium | reverse complement strand
CTGCCATCCTGAAACGGTAGCGCCTCCGCGTCGGCCTCGCGGAACTCGATCTCCAGCCCTTCGGCTGCGGCGCGCTCACGGGCGCGCGCGAGCAGCGCCGGCACGTAGTCGGTGGCGACCACATCGCACCAGCGACGCGCCGCCGCCAGCGAGACGTTGCCATTGCCGGCGGCGACGTCGAGCACCTTCTGTCCGGCGCGGATGTCGAGGGCTTCGCATAGTTCTTCGCCGACAATCTGCAGCGTGGTACCGACAACGGCATAATCGCCGGAGGACCAAGCGCCCTGCTGTCGAGCCTTTACGGCGGCAAGGTCGACCTGGCCGGATGCGTGGCTTTGACTGATGGTGGCAGTGGATGGATCCATGATCGCTCTCCGTTCGGGCGGTTGTTCGTGCGGTGATGCCAACGCTAACGGCAGCACGTGGAGGCAAGCGTGGTAGCCCGCGTGGAAACGCTCGTGGAATCTGATGAATCGGGCCGGACAGTCGGCGCGTCCTTCGTCCAGGTGCGGATGCTCGGACCGATGACGATCAGCCGTGAGGGCGTCGCGGTCGCTTTGCCGGCATCACGCAAGGTGCGCGCGCTCATCGCCTATCTGGCACTTGCCCCGCATGCACCTACGCGCGCGCGCCTGTGCGAGCTTCTGTGGGACATCCCGAACGATCCACGAGGAGAACTTCGGTGGTGCCTCAGCAAGGCCAGAGCCATCCTCGACGAGCCCGGCCGTCGAAGGATCGAGACGTCCCTTGACACCGTCCGGCTCGACCTCACCGACTGCTCCGTCGATGTCATCGATATCGGTCAAGCGATGCAGACAGGCATCGAGAAGCTCGATGCCGAGCGGCTGCGCGCGCTTTCGATGCTGTTCGTGGGCGACTTCCTCGATGGGCTGGAAATTGACCGCAGCCCGCACTTCAACAGCTGGCTGATTGCGCAGCGGCGGCGCTTCCGCGCCTGCCACGCCGGCGTCCTCGAGCACTTGGTTGGAAGGCTCACGGCCGGGTCCGAAGAGACGTTCGGTTATCTGGAGAAGTGGCTCGAACTCGCCCCGTTCGACCGGCGTGCGCACGAGAATCTTCTGAACGCGTTCGGACAACGCGGGCAAGTTCGCGAGGGCGAGGAGCACCTTGCTGCGACCGCTCGCGCGTTCGACGCCGAGGGTTTGGACTGGAGGCCCCTGCGCGACATTTGGCGGGACGCGAGAGCTCGACCAGCGAGCGGCTCACTGGCGGCGGGAACGGCCGCTGCCTCTGCAAGGTCGGCGCTGCCTATGCTGCCAACGAGCCAGCCCGAGATTCCGGCGGTCGGAGCTCGGCGCGCCTCGATCGTGGTAATGCCGTTTGTCGACAGGCATGCTCAAGGCGGTGCCCGGGGTGGGCTGGCCGACGGTCTCGCCCACGACATCATCACCCGGCTCGCAAAGCTGCGCAGCCTCTTCGTCATCGCACAGGGCACTGTCTTTGCGCTCGACGAACGGAGCATGGGCCCGCAAGAGGCAGGCAGAACGCTGAATGTGGACTATGTCGTCAGCGGATCGCTGCGGCGCCGGAGCAACCACGTCACCGTGGACGTCGAGCTCGCGGAGACAAGAACCGCCCGCATCGTGTGGGCGGAAGTCTTCAACCACAAACTGGACGACGCCTTCCTCGTGCTCGACGAGATCGGCAACAGGATCGTTGCGTCGATCGCCAGCGAGATTGAGACGGTCGAGCGCAACCGCGCGATCCTCAAGCCGCCGAACTCATTGGACGCTTGGGAGGCTCATCATCGCGGCCTTTGGCACATGTATCGATTCAACCGGGCCGACAACGAGCGAGCACAATATTTTTTCGAGATGGCGGTGCGCCTTGACCCCACGTTTGCGCGGGCCCATGCCGGCCTGTCCTTCACCCATTGGCAGAACGCCTTTCAGCGCTGGGGCGAGCGCGAGCGCGAAGTCGATCGCGCATTCGAGACTGCTGGCCAGAGCCTGATCGCCGACGATCGCGACCCGGCGGCACACTGGGCCATGGGCCGGGCCTTCTGGCTACGCGGCCGACAGGACCAGGCGCTGGTCGAACTGGAGAGCGCCGTGGATCTCAGCCCGAACTTCGCCCTTGGGCATTACACGCTCGCGTTTGTCCACAGCCAGTCGGGCGATCCCCAGGCAGCGATCAGATCGTCCGACCACTCGCGCCACCTGAGCCCCTTCGATCCACTCCTGTTCGCAATGCTGGCTAGCCGCGCGATGGCGCTTGTTCGCCTGGGTCGGTTTGAGGAAGCCGCCGAGTGGGCCGTCAAGGGTGCTGCCCGCCCCAATGCGCATGCGCATATCCTGGCGATCGCCGCACATTGTCTCGCGCTGGCGGGGCGGCTAGAGGAGGCACGCACGTTCACCGCCTCGATCCACAAGACGCTTCCGCAATATCGTGTCGGCGATTTCTTAGACGCATTCCGGTTCTCTGCGGACGCTACGACTCTGTTCCGAAAAGGCGCGAAACAAATCGGGCTCGAATGATGCGGCACTGGTGGCGGCAGCGAGCCACGGCACGAACTCCCGCCGGCTCGTGGACCTTAAGCGCCGGCACGACCCCACCAATCTGTTCTGCTGAACCAGGACATCGAGCCGAACCTTTGAGCCGTGCACCTAGCCAGCTTTCTCGTAACATCGCGCGATGCCGCGCGCAAAGAAACCGTCGCGCTCGCCGGCAACTGAACCCAGGCGCACTTCGAAAGCGCCGCCCTACTGCGTCGGCTTTCTACTGTTTCCGGAGTTTCCGATGATGGCGTTTGCCGCAGCAATCGAGCCATTGCGCGCGGCCAATCGACTGACCGGCGAACAACTGTTCGAATGGCGATTGTTCTCGCGCGACGGCGATCAAGTGCGCGCCAGCAATCGCATCGGTATCGCCGTTGACGGCGCGATCAGCGAGGAAATCAGACTCGACATGCTCCTTGCATGCGCCGGAACGCGCGATGCCGGCGCCGATGATGCGGCAGTCGCCAAGTGGTTGCGCGGGCTGGCGCGCAATGGGGCCATCCTGGGCGGCATCAGTCTCGGCGCGTATGTTCTGGCGTACGCGGGGTTGCTCGATGGCCGACGCTGCGCATTGCACTGGGAGAGCCTCGCCGCATTTTCCGAGCGTTTTCCGCGCGTTCGCACGACCACCGATATTTTTGTCATCGACGGCAATCGCTGCACGTGCGCCGGCGGCACCGCGGCGCTCGACATGATGTTGCAGGTGATCAGCGAGCGGGATGGCCGCGCGCTGGCCAACGATGTGTCCGAGCAGTTCATCCATCCGCGCATTCGCGGCACGCACGATTCGCAGAAAATGGCGATCCAGAGCAGGTTCGGCGTCGCGAACGAAAAACTGATCGCGGCGATCGGCATGATGGAAGACGCACACGATAAACCGCGCCCGGTGCATCAGATTGCGCAGGATGTCGAACTGTCGGCGCGACAACTCGAAAGGTTGTTCGCCAAGTATCTGCGCGCGAGCCCGAGCCACTATTACCTGAAG
>CAZKNV010000263.1:0-3521 GCA_964554145.1 uncultured Burkholderiaceae bacterium | reverse complement strand
ATACTATCGACGCCACTTGTGGGTAATAGTGAGAGGCATAGAACCGACAGGACCCGACAGTTGACCCAGCCAACCTTTCTGCCATAATGGGGCCGCGCCAAGAATTTAATGTCCCCATCGTCTAGCCCGGCCTAGGACACCTCCCTTTCACGGAGGTAACAGGGGTTCGAATCCCCTTGGGGACGCCAGACAAATCAATGAATTGCGGGGTGTTGTCACGTATGGCGAACGAAAGCGACCCCACAATCGCTCAGAAAAACGAATTCGCACCTGATAGCGATTTTGCTCATGTTGACCAACCTCCGAGTGATGAAGCGGCCGATGACGCTGAACTAAGGCGCGAGGCAAAAAAGCTCTTGTTGGTACTGAACTCAAACTTGGGCGGGGGTTTTCGATTCTTGCCGGGTGGATTTTTCCGCAACGTCATGACGATTGCCACCGAGCTCAAGAAGGCAAATCATGAATTAAGGCAGTCGTCCGAAGCATCGGATCGATTGTCGAATGCCTTGAATCGAATTACCCGTTGGGGTGTGGTTGTTGGAGCAGCAGGCGTTTTGATCGCGGCTGGCCATCTTGGCCTTTGAGTACTACAAGCTCACAAAAGAGCCGGCCGCTCAGTCGGCGTCGAAAGCGCCCGCTGGGAAATAGAGGCCAGTTAGAGTGAAGCGACAGCGGGCAATCAATGGCGATCGAACCTGAGTCACTCTACCTACAGCTTGCGCATCTCGTATCCGAGATGCCGGACCTTGAAGCAGAGAACCGTATCAGTCCGGACACGTATCGATGGCTTGCCACTGCATCCGTTCTGGTGTCGGAGGCAAAAGTTGGCGCTGGCGGCGTTGGCGACGCAGTAAGTTTCCGTATTAGTAGCGATAACCTTCAGGGTTCACTTCGCGAGCGCGAGCGCCATGCGCACCAAATCAGAGCTATTGTCTACCGCGCATTGGCAAAGGCCGAAGCCGACGCGCCTGCGGCGTATCGCGGGAATTTCATTCCTGTGGGCGCCGAGTTCACGGCTTTGCAGGCTATCGGAAAGGTTCTAGCTGAGGCCGCAAAGGAAGTTCTCTTTATCGATGCCTACATGGACGCCACCGTGCTTACCGATTTCGCTCCAATGGCGCCGCCTCAAGTCAATGTGCTTTTACTCTCCGACTCGTTTTACACGAAGCCGGACAAGTTGCTGCCGGCGGCCACAAGGTGGGAAAACCAATTCGGGACGAGTAGACTGCTCGAAGTTCGCTTGAGCGCGCCCAGAGCATTGCACGATCGACTGATTTTCGTCGATCGCAAAACAGTTTGGACTGTAAGCCAGTCACTGAAAGACTTGGCGAATCGATCCCCCGCAAGCGTGCAGAGAGTCGACGCGGAAATGGCCCAGATGAAACTCGACTACTACTCTCAGACGTGGGGCGAGGCTCAGCCGTTGGCGTAGCTATCTCGTCGCTGGCGCGATAAGCCCGAGCACATATATGGAGAGCTGCGAGACGCAGCGGCGCGCCGCTACGATGAACTCGCGAAGCGATGAGGCTCTGGTCGTCGTTGACTAAGTGAGCAAGCGAAGAATCTCGGCGGAAGCGGTGCTCAGCACGAGGCCGATCGCTAGCCACAGCGCACCGGTCGCTGAGAGGTCGAGCCCTCCGGTGTGAGCTAACTTCAGTTGTTCGCGGATAAGCAGATTCTCTGCACTTCGCGCCGCGACCTCCGCATCGAGTACGCGCTTGCGCTCTGCGATCTCGCCCTTGAGTTGCGTGCGGGTCGCAACGAGGCTGTTGTGCACGTTGAGCAAGTTCTGCTCGGCCGCTCTTAGCCGAGCTTCGACCGATTGGTCTCCGTCGGGTCCGTGCCATACGGTCATCTCCCCGGTGGCCGTCGCAGCGCCGAGACTCCCTACCGATGTTCCAATGATCTCCTTCCGCCGCAAGGTAGGAAACGCACGCAAGACGGCGCCTGCGCGTTCGCGAAGGCTCGGGAGCCCAAAGAACCTGCGCGTCTCCCGCAGCCCGAGCGCGACCGCCAGCAGACCGAGCAGTTCGAAGACCATCCCTCCGATGCGCAGTCGCGGCTCGGTTGCTCCGGCAAGCAGCAAGAGCAGCAAAAACGCTGCAGGCACCCCGAGCGCGAGCAACAATTGCCATAGCGATGCGATCCATCGCCAAAGGCGACGCGAGTAGTCGATGAGCGGGTGCATTTTTCCGTAGAGGCTGTGCAAGCGAATTATCGACTCGAACACGCTGAGCGCTGCTAGCAGAAGCGCTCGCAGACAGGCGTCAGATCGCCGGAGCAGATAAGAGGATGACGGCTAGGGCAACGATTGGCCAGCGCATGGCGCGCCGATCCTAGCGCGCAGGATCTGGCGCACTGCCCCATGGCGCTAGTAGAGTCAGCGCAGCCCGGGGAGAGCGGCGCAAGCGCATCAGCGAACGCGAGCGGCGCCAAGTGATGCTGCTAATCGAGGTTGGGCAGGCACGGCGCGCGCGGGAGCAAGCGCAACGTCGGGCAGAGGGCGAAACGCTTTGCCCTAGTGCACAGCTGGCGCCGGCCTTTGATTCTCACGTGACACGCCAGCGCCGTTGGCGGGGATAGCTGGCGTGGTGGGCGCCGCCTCAAGGGGACCGCTTAAGCCCAGCTTCAACGCACGGTCCTCGTACTTTTTACGATGACGCGCGACAGCGCCGCCGACTTTCCCCTCGATCTCTGCCAGACGCACGGCGGGGACGCCACCGGCATCATCAAGGAAGGCGCTACGCACTCCCTCGTCCTTTAGCCAATGCGAAATCGTGGTGGCGATCGAGGGTTTCGTCGTTAGGTGCAAGTCGTCGGCATCCTCGATAAAGCCAGCCTTCCAGTGCGCGATCGCGCGCGTCTGGGCTTCGGTGCTGCCTTTCGCGTCAAGCTTTGCTTCAGCAGCTTTTATCTGGTTGTAAACACCTGCGACGTATGTCCACTGCGACGCGAACCGGGCATATAGACCAGCGTAGGCAGCACCCAGCAGAGCGCCGTACCAGTTCACCTTTTCCGCCATTGCCAGCCGCAATTCGGTCCAACTAAATACTGCCGACCGATTTGGATCGAGGCCCTGCGAGAGTGCAATCGCGATGAGCAAAGCCCAAAACGCCAGCCATGCCGACCTCAGAACAATTATTGCGCCGCCGTTTGCTCGGCGTTCAAGCAGTCCCTCGGCAGAGAGAAACTTGACGAGCCAGCTCCACGCACGGAGCAGCCATTCCGATGTGCGGTCCCAAACATTGCGCATGTAGCAAAGCTATCAAGCATTGTGGCTGGCGATGAGCGAAATACAGGGGACATTTCAGGAGTGCCGGCCACGCGCGCCGCTCGGAACGCGAAAGGCCTTTCGCATATCTTCGCCATATCGTGAATTACTTCACTTCACACGGCCCTTCGCTCGCGTCGCGTCATGCGAAGGAATCTCCGGGCCGTTAACGTTGGTCGAGTTAATTTGGATCGGCTTGGGGACGCCACTAATCGCTTGGCCTGGGGGTCCGCCGGCAGAGAGGCGCACT
>CAZKNV010000262.1:0-3522 GCA_964554145.1 uncultured Burkholderiaceae bacterium | reverse complement strand
CCAAGTGGGCCAACATTCAGCACCGCAAGAACCGCCAGGATGCAAAGCGCGGTTCACTCTGGACCAAGATCATTCGTGAAGTCACGGTCGCCGCACGCGACGGCGGCGCCGATCCGGCGATGAACCCGCGCCTGCGCCTCGCGCTTGAAAAAGCGCGGCTCGGCAACGTGCCCAAAGACAAGCTCACCGGCGCGATCCAGCGCGGCGCCGGCAAGCTCGAGGGCGTCAGTTACGAGGAGATTCGCTACGAGGGCTATGGCATCGGCGGCGCGGCGCTGATGATCGACGCCATGACCGACAACCGCACGCGCACCGTCGCCGAAGTGCGGCACGCGCTGGCCAAGCACGGCGGCAACCTTGGCACCGATGGCTCGGTCGCATTCAACTTCAAGCATTGCGGACAGTTGCTGTTCGCTCCCGGCACGTCGGAAGAAAGGGTGATGGACGTTGCACTCGACGCCGGTGCCGAGGACGTGATCGCCAACGACGACGGCACGGTCGAAGTGATCTCGGCGCCGAATGAGTTCGAGAAAGTTCGTGCGGCGCTCGATCAGGCGGGGTTGAAGCCCGAAGTGGCCGAGATCACGATGAAGCCACTTGCCGAAACGGCACTGACCGGCGAGGACGCGGAGAAGATGCAAAAGCTGCTCGACACGCTCGAAGACCTCGACGATGTGCAGCAGGTGTATACGACCGCAGCGCTTGCGGAATGAGGCTGCTAGTGATCGGCGGCGGTGGTCGCGAGCATGTACTTGCATGGAAGCTCGCACAATCGCCGCGCGTTGAGGTTGTCTATGTTGCGCCGGGCAACGGCGGCACAGCGAACGACAAGCGCTATCGAAACATCGTCTACGAAAACAACGAAGCGCTGGCTGACTTTGCGCTCAGCGAAGGCATCGCTTTTACCGTGGTCGGCCCGGAAGGCCCGCTCGCATCCGGTATGGTCGATGTCTTTCGCTCTCGCGGCTTGCGCATCTTCGGTCCGACGCAGGCCGCGGCGCAGTTGGAAAGCTCCAAGGATTTTGCCAAGGCGTTCATGACGCGCCATCGCATCCCGACGGCGCAGTATCGGACCTTCACCGACGCCGAGGCCGCGCGCGCTTATGCACGCGAACGCGGCGCGCCGATCGTCATCAAGGCCGATGGCCTGGCCGCGGGCAAGGGTGTGGTGGTCGCGATCACGCTCGATGAAGCCAACACAGCGATCGATTCGATGCTGGTTGACAACAAAATGGGAGTCAGCGGCGCGCGAGTCGTGATCGAAGAATTTCTCGATGGCGAAGAGGCGAGTTTCATCGTTATGTCGGACGGCAAGAACGTGCTGGCTCTTGCATCGAGCCAGGATCACAAGCGTTTGCTTGATGGCGACCGGGGCCCGAACACCGGCGGCATGGGCGCGTACTCGCCGGCGCCGATCGTGACGCCGACGGTCCACGCACGCGCGCTGCGCGAAATCATCCTGCCTGCGATCGTCGGCATGGCCGCCGACGGCCACCCATTTACCGGCTTTCTGTACGCGGGTTTGATGATCGATCTCGACGGCGGAGTGAAAACGGTCGAATTCAATAGCCGGTTGGGAGATCCGGAGGCGCAGGTCATCCTGCCGCGCCTGAAGTCGGACCTGGTGCCGCTGATCGATGCTGCGATCGACGGCCGGCTCGATGAGGTAGAAGCCGAGTGGGATCGCCGCACAGCGCTCGGGGTTGTAATCGCCGCTGCCGGTTATCCGGACGCTCCGCGCAAGGACGATGTGATCACACAGTTGCACGACGAAGAGGAAGACTGCATCACGTTCCATGCAGGCACGGCACTGAAGAATGACAGGCTCGTCACCAGCGGCGGCCGCGTGCTGTGCGTCGCCGCGCTGGACGAAACGGTGCGCGCGGCGCAGAAACGCGCTTACGAGGCTGTCGACGAGGTTGCTTTTGACGGCATGCAATTTCGTCGTGATATCGGTTACCGCGCCCTCAATCGCGTCTTACAGAACAAACGTTAGGATTACTGATGCCAGGTGCGCCCTACACCGTAGAACAACACATCGCGCTAAAGCGCGTCTCGGCGATTGCACCCTCACCGGACGGCGTGTGGCTTGCAGTGGCCGTGCAGAGGCTTGATCGCGACGGCGTCAAATACGCGTCGGACATCTGGAAAGTTCCCACCGACGGGAGCGATGCAACGCAGCTCACGCGCGGCGATAGCAAGGACACGGCACCCTTTTTTCGGCACGACGGTGCGCTCGCATTTTTGTCGAATCGGCAACCGAACGAAGTCAAGGCAGACGACGATGCAGACAAGCGCATGCAGGTCTGGCTGTTGCCTGCCGCGGGCGGCGAGCCGCAGCAGCTCACCGACGAGCCGCTCGGTGTCGACAGTTTCAAGTTCGCAAAGAAAGCGGATCGACTGATCGTGCTGGCTTCAGTGCTCGACAGCGTCGAGCCCGACAAGCAACGTGAAACAGCAAAAGACCGCGACAAAAAGGGTTCGAGCGCGCGTCACTTTCGAAGCCAGCCGGTGCGGCATTGGGATCAATGGCTGCACGAGAATGACAACATGGCAAATACGCACGTGGTCGCGTATTCGTTCGAAGGAAAAGACCGCGTCGATCTAACGCCGGATGCGAAGCGCGAGATGTCGGTTGAGCCCGCGTTCGACGTATCGCCGGATGGGCGCCAGGTTGCCATCACGTGGCAAAGTCCCGGAGACGATCGAGAGACCGACACGGCGATTGCGCTGATCGATGTCGAGTCCAAGAGCGTCAAAATCGCCGCAGCCGCGGCCAACACCAATAATGAAACTCCACTTTATGCGCCCGACGGTAAAACGCTGGCGGTCATCCGCAGTACACGGTCGCCGACGACGGTCGTACGGCCGACGCTGACATTGATCGACGTCGCGAGCGGTTCCTGGCGTGAAGTGGCAAAGGAATTCGATGCGTGGCCGCATATCGGCGACTGGACCCCGGACGGCAAGCGCTTGATCGTCGGGGCCGACGTCGCGGGTCATGTGCCGGTATTCACGATCGATATCGCCAACGGTAAAGCCGAACGCATCACTTCCGAGCGCGAAGGTGGCGGGCACACTGACCTTCATGTGCTGGCTGACGGCCGCATTGCGGGCATTCGCTCGACGTTTCTTGAACCGCCCGAAGCATTTGTCGTCACCGCGAAGCCGGATTCGCCGCCGCAAACTCTCGCGCGTTTGTCCGGAGTTGAATATCCAAACTGGGCCGAGGTCGAAAACCTGACAGCCAAGTCGACGGACGGCACCGATGTGCAGTACTTCGTGATGAAGCCGAAGAACGTGCAAGGCCGGTTGCCGACATTGCTATGGATCCATGGCGGCCCGATCGGCATGACGGCCGATGCCTGGCATTGGCGCTGGAATCCGCTGCTCGCAGTAGCGCAAGGTTATGTCATCGTGCAGCCCAATCCGCGCGGCTCGACCGGCTTCGGCCAGCCATTTGTACAAGGCATCTGGGGCAATGTGTGGGGCGACCAGTGCTACAAGGATCTGATGGCCGTA
>CAZKNV010000261.1:0-3533 GCA_964554145.1 uncultured Burkholderiaceae bacterium | reverse complement strand
CGTATGGGCGGCTTACCTGGAGGAATCTGAAGGACGCGCTGGTCAAGACGCTCGAAATCTCGGTGCTGATTCTGTTCCTTGTCGCGGCGTCGAACTTCTTCGGTGCGGTGTTCGCGCGGTTGGGCACGCCGACGATGATCACCGAGGTGCTGCTCGGGCTCGATCTCAATCCGTACGTGATGCTCTTCATCATCATGGGGCTTATTTTTTTGTTGGGATGGCCGCTCGAGTGGGTGCCGATCGTGCTGATCGTGGTTCCATTCCTGTTGCCGCTGGTGCGAGACGTCGGCTTCGACCTCGCCTGGTTCGGAATCCTCGTTGCCGTGAATCTGCAGACGGCGTGGTTGTCGCCACCGGTCGCGATGTCCGCCTACTTCCTGAAGGGCGTGGTGCCGCAGTGGGAACTGACGGATATCTACAAGGGGATGCTGCAGTTCATGGGACTGCAACTCCTCGTGCTGGTGCTGATCATCGCGTTCCCGCAGATTGCGCTGTGGCTGCCCGAATACCTCTACGGGAAATGACGTGGCGATCGAATACCTGAAGAAAGCGCCCAAGACCGGCGCGACCGAGTCGGGCGAGGCTCGCAAGGTCGTTGACGAGATGCTTGCCACCATCGCGCGCGATGGCGAGGCGGCGGTACGCGAGTATGCGAACGTGCTCGACGGCTGGACTGGCGACATCGTGGTCAGCGCCGCGGAGATTGAACGACGCGCGCGCGATATCGACGCGGACGTCAAGCGCGATATCGAGTTTGCAACGGCGCAGGTGCGCCGTTTCGCGCAGGCACAGCGCGACTCGATGCACGAGTTCTCGATCGAAACGCACCCCGGTCTTGTCGCCGGCCAGCGCTTGATCCCGGTGAACGTCGCCGGCTGCTACGTCCCGACTGGACGCTACGCTCACATCGCATCGGCCTACATGACGATCGCCACTGCCAAGGCTGCAGGTGTGCCGACGGTGATCGCGTGCTCGACGCCGTACCAGGGCGAGGGAATTCATCCGCAGGTGCTGTACGCAATGAAGGTGGCGGGCGCGGACGTGGTGATGACGCTCGGTGGTGTGCAGGCCATCGCGACTCTGGCGCAGGGCCTGTTCACCGGCAAGCCCGCCGACATCATCGTCGGCCCGGGCAACAAGTATGTGGCCGAGGCCAAGCGCGCGCTGTTCGGTCAGGTCGGCATCGACGTCTTCGCGGGCCCCTCGGAGATAGCGGTGATCGCCGACGACTCGGCCGACGCCGCGCTCGTCGCCAGCGACCTCGTCGGCCAGGCCGAGCATGGGCACGAGTCGCCGGCTTGGCTCTTCACCATGTCGCGTGCGCTTGCCGAAGAAGTCATGCAGCGCGTGCCGGCGCTGATCGACGCGCTGCCCGCGACCGCGCGCGATGCCGCCGGCGCCGCGTGGCGCGATTACGGCGAAGTGCTCGTCTGCGACAACCGCGATGAAGTCGCGCAAGTTTCCGACCGCTACGCGTCCGAGCACCTCGAGGTGCACGCAAGAGACCTCGACTGGTGGCTGGCGAATCTCACTTGCTACGGCTCGCTCTTTCTCGGCGAGGAAACGACGGTGGCTTACGGTGACAAGGCGTCCGGGCCAAACCATGTTCTGCCCACACGGGGCGCGGCGCGCTACTCGGGCGGATTATCGGTGCACAAGTTCATCAAGACGGTGACCTGGCAGCGGATGACGCGCGCGGCCAGCCACACGATTGCGCCGACCACCGCGCGCATTTCGCGCCTCGAGGGAATGGAAGCGCACGCGCGCACCGCCGACAATCGCCTCGCCAAGTACTTTCCCGGCGAGCGCTTCGAGCTCGGCGAGCGCATCGGCGGTTGAGTGCCAGCGCCTGCGCTGTTCGATCTTACAGGTCGCGTAGCGTTGGTCACCGGCGCGAGCTCCGGCATCGGCCGTGAGATTGCGAACGCGCTGGCCGAGGCCGGAGCAGCAGCGGTGCTGGTGGCAAGGCGTGTCGAGGAACTCGCCGCCGCGCGGAACGAAATCGAAGCGGCTGGCGGGCGCGCGGCGACGATTCCTGCAGATCTCGCCGATCGCGCCGAGTTGCGTGCGATACCCGCGCGTGCGGCATCCTTCTTCGGCGCGCCCGACATCGTCGTCAACGCCGCGGGCATCAATATCCGCCGGCCCATGCTCGATGTGAACGAGGCCGATTGGGATGCGACGCTCAGGGTCAATCTTGATGCACCGTTCTTTCTCTCGCAGGCGCTCGCGCCAGCGATGATCGCGAAAGGCTGGGGCCGCATCATCAACATCGCCTCGCTGCAATCGCTGCGTGCATTTCCGATGAGCGCGCCCTATGGTGTCTCCAAGGGCGGCATCGCGCAGCTCACGCGCACGCAAGCTGAAGCGTGGTCGCGCCACGGCGTGAACGCGAACGCGATCGCGCCTGGGTTTTTTCCGACCGCGCTCACCGAGCCGGTTGCGAACGACCCTGAGCGCTGGCAGAAGATGGCCGACAGCACGTTCTGCGGCCGCAATGGCGAGCTTCGTGATTTGCGCGGCACCGCCGTGTTTCTGGCGAGCCGAGCGTCCGACTACGTGACCGGCCAGACGATCTTTGTGGACGGCGGATTCTCGGCCGGCTGAACATCAGCCGCCTCAGCGCGTGAGGTAACCGCCGTCGACCGCGATCGTCTCGCCGGTAACGTAGCCCATTACATCCGACGCGAGCAGCGCAACGACGCGTGCGATGTCGTCCGGAGTGGCGAAGCGGCCGAGCGGAATCGAAGCGATCACGTCGCGGCGGCGCTCCGGCGTCAGCAGCGGCCCGATCATGCCGGTCTCGGTCGCGCTCGGAGCGATCGCGTTGACGTTGATGCCGAACGGCGCGAGTTCCCGCGCGAGTCCCTTGGTCATTGCAACGACACCCGCCTTCGTAGTGCCGTATAAAACGTTGCCGAAGGATCCGCCGCCTTTTGCCGCCGACACCGATGCGATGTTGACGATCTTGCCGTAGCGCTGCGAAACCATCGGAGCAAGCGCCGCCTTGCAGCAGTAATACACACCGGAAAGATTGATGCGGCACACGTCGTCCCAATCGGCAATCGACGCATCGAGTACCGGTCCGGTCTTCAGAATTCCCGCGTTATTGACCAGGATGTCGATTCGACCGCGTTCGCGAACGATCTGCTCGACGGCAGCCGCCGCTTCACCGGCGTCGCCCACATCGAGCGTGAGTGGAAAACCGCGTCCCTGACATTCCGCTGCGATCTTGGCAGCGCCCGCCGCGTTCTTGTCAGCCAAGTACACGGTGCAGCCGTGCGCGATCAGCGTGGTGGCGATCGTGGCGCCGATGCCGCTACCCGCGCCGGTCACCATCGCAACCTTACCGCCAAGCTTCAGATCCAAGCCTCGCGTGTCAGACGCGGCGCTGTTCGAATCGGTCAAGATCACATCCTCCTTCGTAACATCAATACCGCAAGCGGACTGTTGAGGATTATCATCGTTGTTCCTCCGCGCCGCATCTTCAGAGATCAACCATGGGCCACGCCGAACTGAAAATCCAAGACCAG
>CAZKNV010000260.1:0-3533 GCA_964554145.1 uncultured Burkholderiaceae bacterium | reverse complement strand
CTGCGTGATTCGCAAACCTTCGGCTTCGAGATGTGGGCGCGCGAATATCGAGGCGACCTCGGCATTGCTTTGTCGGACGTGTATGGGATGGACGCGTTTCTGCGCGACTTCGATATGTACTTTTGCAAGCTGTTCGACGGCGCGCGGCATGATTCCGGAGATCCGCTTGCGTGGGGCGAGCGTTTGATTGCGCATTACCAGCGCAACCGGGTCGATCCGGGAACCAAGACGCTGGTGTTTTCGGATTCGCTGACCATCCCGAAGGTTATCGAGCTTTATCAGCGCTTTCGCCATCGCGCGCGCATTGCCTTCGGTGTCGGCACCAATCTGACCAACGATGTTGGGCACACGCCGCTGCAGATCGTGATCAAACTGGTTCGCTGCAACGGCCAGCCAGTAGCCAAGCTGTCCGACTCGCCCGACAAAAACATGTGCGACGATCAGGCGTATCTGGCCTATCTGCGACAGGTGTTCGAGATTCAACCGACAGTGGCTTCACGTTAAACGCCGCCGATGCTGCGCCTGTCCCGCCGCGCCGATGCACTCGGCACCGAGAATGCATTCGTCGTGCTGGCCGACGTGAATCGGCTGGTGCGCGAGGGACGTGACGTCGTTTCGTTCTGCATCGGGCAGCCGGATTTTCCGACGCCCACGCACATACAGGATGCCGCAGTAGAAGCGGTGCGTGGCGGCAAGCACGGTTACACACCGTCGGCCGGCATCGATGAACTGCGCGCAGCGGCAGCGCAATCGATGGGCGCATTGCGCGGGCTTGATATCGCGCCCGACGAAGTTGTCGTCGGCGCTGGCGCGAAGCCGTTCATCGGCTACACGATTGCATCGGTTACCGACTACGGTGCAGGCGACGAAGTGATCTTTCCGGTGCCGGGGTTTCCGATCTATGAATCGCAGATCGTTGCCAACGGTGCAGTTCCGGTCGCGCTGCCGCTGTCGGAAGCGCGCGGCTTTGGGTTCGATCCGGCTGAGCTCGCGGCGCGCATCGGGCCGAAGACGCGGCTGCTGATTTTGAACACGCCGCACAATCCGACGGGCGGACTGCTGTCGCGGCGCGATCTGGAAGCGATTGCAGAAGTGTTGCGCGCTCACCCTCGCGTTTGGGTCTATGCCGATGAGATCTACAGCAAGCTGGTTTACGGCGATCTGCTTTACGACGGCAAATTCGAGTCGATCGCAGCCTTGCCCGGCATGCGCGAGCGCACCATCATTTCGGACGGCGCATCGAAGACGTACGCGATGACCGGCTGGCGCATCGGATTCGCCGCCAACAAAATCCTGGCGCCGGTGTTTACGCGCTGGATCACGAACACCGAGTCGTGCGCTTCGCAAATCAGCCAATGGGCAGCGGTCGCGGCGCTGACCGGGCCGCAGCACGATGCCGAGCAGATGAAGATGCGTTTTCGAGTGCGGCGCGATCTGATCGTACGGTTATTGAACGAGTTGCCGGGATTTCGCTGCGCGGCGCCCGGCGGCGCGTTCTACGCGTGGCCGAACGTCACCGAAGCGTGCACGATGGCCGGCGCGAAGGATTCGGAGGAACTGCGCCAGCGGCTGCTGCATGACGCTGGCGTTGCGGTGTTGGCCGACATTCATTTCGGACCTCGCGTCGAACAGGACGGACAGCACATCCGGTTTTCATACGCCGCCAATGAAACGGCGATCGAAGAGGGTGTGCGCCGCATCGATGATTTCATGCGCAAGGCGTGCCGATGACATTGGACACCACGAAGGCGCGCGCATCGATCCTGCAGCGCATTCGCGCCAATCAAGGCCGAACGGCCGCACCGACCGCGCAGGAGCAAGCCGATATCGATCGCTATCTGGCGCAGCACCCTTCCGGACCGCGCCCGACTGTTCCGGCCGATTTGCAGCAGCAATTTCGCGCGATGGCAGAACGCATGTCGAGTACGGTCGATGAAGTCGCGACGATTGCCGACGCGCCGCGCGCCTGCGCACACTATCTCGCAGCGCAAGGCTTGAACTTGCGAGCCGTGATCTGGCCGGCGCTCGAGCATCTCGACTGGGCCGGCGCCGGTATAGACGCCGAGGCGCGCGCGCCGAAGCGCGACGAATCGGAGGGCGCCGATCTGGTCGGCATCACCGGCTGCTTTTGTGCACTCGCAGAAACCGGCACGCTGGTGCTGCTGTCGGGCGCGCCAACGATCGCATCGACGCACCTGCTGCCAGAGACGCACATCGCCATTGTTCCGGCGTCGCGCATCGTCGCCGGCATGGAAGACGCGTTCGCGCTGATGCGTGCCGAGCGCGGCGGCTCCAATGCAATGATGCCGCGCGCGGTCAACATGGTTTCGGGGCCGTCGCGCACCGGCGATATCGAGCAGACCATCGTCCTGGGTGCGCACGGACCGTACCGGGTTCATATCATCGTCTCGACATCGGAGTAGCTCGATGAAACGCTGCACCATCTTCCTCGCGGCCGGTATGTGGACGGTTCCGTCGATTGCGTTCACCGTCGCCGAGCAGCGGCCATGACGGTTGCCCAACCGCGCGTCGTCGTTTCGCGGCGCATTTTTCCCGAGCTGATTGCCGAATTGCGCGGCGAATTCGACGTCGTCGACAACCAGGGCGACCTCGACTGGACGGCGCTCGAGCTGGCTGCGGCGCTGAAAGACGCCGATGCCGCGCTGATCACCGCAGGCGAGCGCATCGACGCAGCGCTGCTCGACCAGTGCGCGCGCTTGAAGATCGTCGCCAACATCGCAGTCGGCTACAACAACATCGATCTGGCAGCATGCACTGTGCGCGGAGTGCTGGCCACCAACACGCCCGACGTGCTGAACGAGGCCACGGCCGATCATGCATGGGCGTTGTTACTCGCCGCCGCGCGCAGAGTCGGCGAATCCGAGCGCTGGCTGCGAGCCGGGCTGTGGAAGCGCTGGACGTTCGAAATGTTTACCGGCGCTGAAATCAGCGGCACCACACTCGGCATTCTCGGCATGGGACGCATCGGGCGCGCGATCGCGCGGCGCGCGGGCGGTTTCGCGATGCAGGTCATTTATCACAATCGCACCCGGCTAGCGGCAAGCGACGAGGCGGGAGCGCGCTATGTCGACCTCGAAACGTTGCTGCGCGAATCGGATCACCTGATGCTGGTCGTTCCGTACTCACGAGCCGTACACCACATCATCGGCCCCGCGCAGTTGGCGCAGATGAAGCCGGGCGCAACGCTGGTAAACATCGCGCGCGGCGGAGTGGTGGACGATGCGGCGCTGGCGTCTGCGCTGCGCAGCGGGCATCTCGCGGCCGCCGGACTCGATGTCTTCGAGAACGAGCCGGCGATCGATCCCGGGCTGCTTGAACTCGAAAACGTGGTGCTGACACCGCATATCGCATCGAGCACAAAGGCCACGCGAAGTGCAATGGCATCGCTCGCGATCGTCAATGTGCGTGCTGCATTCGCCGGCTCGCGACCGCCGTCGCTGCTCAATCCCGAAGCGCTCAGGGCCTGTTCACCCTAAAACATGAGATGCGTTGGGTCGCAATGCGGATGGATG
>CAZKNV010000259.1:0-3552 GCA_964554145.1 uncultured Burkholderiaceae bacterium | reverse complement strand
CGCCGATCGGCGCCCTCCGTGACTTGATCTTGAGATCACAGATTGTGATCTCAAGATTGCAAGCTCCTGATTCGTCAACTGAAACATGAAGTCTTCGGGGAACCGGTCCAGGCTGCGTTTAACCGCTTGCACCAGCACGCGCGTTTCCACGCCGTAGAGCAGCGCCAGGTCGGTGCAAGCAGCACCTTGTGGCCGCGCACCAGCACGATGTGCTGCACAATGGCTTCTGCTGGCACCAATGCGGTCATGTACGCGCCCGTTGCGGGTCCTGGTCCTGCGCTTAATCGGCGCTGTCGTCGTCAACTTTCGCCACGCATCACGCGGACGATAGAGTCGATTGAAAAGCCGCGCGACTGCAGAAAGCGCGCTTGCTTCGCGCGCTCGGCGGCTGAAGTTGGCAAGGCCGTGAACCGTTTTGACCATACTTCGTAAGCGCGCGCGACTTCAGTGCCGGCCAACGTTGCGAGCGCAGCTGCACTTGTCTCGTCGGCCACACCAAAGCGTCGCAGGTCGTGACGAATGCGTGCATCGCCGAAGCGATGCGAGCGGCTGCGGGCGACTGCGGCCGCAAAGCGTTCATCCGACAGCAATTGATTGCGGTCGAGCTCGTCCAGCACGCGTATCAGCTCGGCCGGATCGTCGCTGTCGCCGATATAGCGCGACAGCTTGCGGGAAAGCTCTGCGCGGCTATGGTCGCGCCGCGCCAGCAGCGCAACAGCGCGACTTAACAGGCTTTTCGATGGCTTCTTGCGCCGGTGTTCGGGTGAGCTCGAACGCCCGCGCCTGACACCGGCCATTACTCGGCCTTACTCGGCCACAACAACGCTCACAGTGCCAGCGCGTCCGACAATGCCCTTGTTCTCTCGAATCCGGTTCTCGATTTCGAGCGCCATTTCCGGATGCGCGCGCAGGAACTCGCGCGCGTTGTCCTTGCCCTGGCCGATGCGGTCGCCGTTGTAGCTGTACCAGGCGCCGGACTTTTCGACGATATTGAGTTCGGCGCCGAGGTCGACGATTTCGCCGTGGCGCGAAATTCCTTCGCCGTAAAGGATGTCGAAGTTGGCTTGCTTGAACGGCGGCGCAATCTTATTCTTGACGACCTTGACCTTGGTCTCCGAGCCGATCACTTCATCGCCCTTCTTGATCGAGCCGATTCTGCGGATGTCCAGCCGCACCGACGCATAAAACTTGAGCGCATTGCCGCCGGTCGTGGTTTCCGGACTGCCGAACATCACGCCGATCTTCATGCGGATCTGATTGATGAAGACCACCAGGCAATTGGTGCGATTGATCGAGGCGGTCAACTTGCGCAATGCTTGCGACATCAGCCGCGCCTGCAGGCCGGGCAGCGAATCGCCCATCTCGCCTTCGATTTCCGCCTTCGGCGTCAGCGCGGCCACCGAGTCGATAACGATCAGATCGACCGAGCCCGAACGCACGAGTGCGTCGGTGATTTCAAGCGCCTGTTCGCCGGTGTCCGGCTGCGAAATCAGCAGTTCCTGCAGATTGATGCCCAGTTTTTGCGCGTATTGAACGTCGAGCGCATGCTCGGCGTCGATAAACGCACAGGTGCCGCCGATCTTCTGCATCTCGGCGATCACCTGCAACGTCAGCGTGGTCTTGCCCGACGACTCCGGCCCGTAGACCTCGACTACCCGGCCGCGCGGCAACCCACCCACGCCGAGCGCAATATCGAGGCCCAGCGAGCCGGTCGACACGACCTGGATGTCCTCGGCGACTTCGCCATCGGCCATGCGCATGATCGAGCCCTTGCCGAATTGCTTCTCGATCTGCGCCAATGCAGCAGCCAACGCTTTTTGCCGCTCCTTGCTGTCCACCACCAAAAAACTCCTTCCATCATCCATTCCGGCCTCCGCTGCTATCCAGTTGACTGCTGCTGTAAATAATCACAGCGCACTGTAAATACATACAGTATAAAAAGTCAACTGGTTTCTGGCAGTGGCCGAACGCGCGGCTAGACTTCGAGCTGACGAGCATAACAACCGGTGCGGGGAAGCAATGCGAATCCTGATAGCCGAGGACGATGCGGTTCTGGCCGATGGGCTGTCGCGCTCATTGCGCGCGGGCGGATACGCAGTCGATGTGGTCGAAAGCGGCGACAAGGCCGACGCCGCGCTGACCGCGCAGACGTTCGATCTGCTGATTCTGGATATCGGCCTGCCGGGACTGTCCGGACTTGACGTGCTGAAGCGACTGCGCTCGCGCAATTCTGCCGTGCCCGTGCTGATCCTGACCGCCGCAGACAGCGTTGATCAAAGAGTCAAGGGCCTGGATCTGGGCGCAGACGACTACATGGCGAAGCCGTTCGCGTTATCCGAGCTTGAAGCGCGCGCTCGAGCGCTGACACGCCGCGCAGCGGGCAGTGTGAAGACCCTGCTTAAGCATGGGCCACTGATCCTGGATCAAGTGGGACATGTGGCGCGTCTGAACGATCAGGTGTTGGACCTGTCGGCGCGCGAACTCGGTCTGCTGGAGATTCTGCTGCAGCGACCCGGCCGGCTGGTCAGCAAGGAGCAACTGGTCGATCACCTGTGCAGCTGGGGCGAAGAGGTGAGCAATAACGCGATCGAGGTGTACGTGCATCGATTGCGCCGCAAAATCGAGCTGGGCGGCGTTCGCATCGTGACCGTGCGCGGACTCGGCTACTACCTCGAGCGCTTTACCGACGCCATCGAGGCGCCGGCCGTCGCCGTCGGCTGAGTTCCGCGCGATGCCCGACGAAGGCAAACCTGTCGAGCACATCCGCGCACGACCTTCATTTTTTCCGCTGCCGCGGCGCGGTGGAAGGCCGGAGGGCTCGCCGCCGGCACCGCAAACCGGTCTGGCCGGCTATCAAAACCCGCTGCGTACACCGACCGAAACGCGATCGCTGTTCAGCGAAATTCTCGATTGGATGCTGGCGCCGCTGCTGCTTTTATGGCCGGTCAGCCTGACGCTGACCTACGTAGGCGCGCAATCGATTGCCAACGTTCCATTTGATCGAAACCTGGGCGACTCCGCGTCGGTGCTTGCTTATCACGTCAGAGAGGCTGACGGGCAAGTCTCATTGCAACTTCCATTACCCCCAGGAGAGCTGCTGCGCGACGACGGAATCGATTCGGTCTACTACATGGTGCTGGGCGCGCGCCGGGAATTCGTGGCGGGCGATCGTGATTTACCGCTTCCGCCGGAAGATGAAACACCGCTGCCGCGCACCATCAAATATCGCTTCGATCGACTGCGCGGCACCGAAGTGCGGCTGGCCTATACCTGGGTCGAACTGCGGCGCGATTCGGACTCAGGCGTACCGGCCCACGCGCTCGTTCAAGTGGCGGAGACGCTTGACAAACGCTCCCAGCTGGCCAACGAAATCATCACCGGCGTGATGGTGCCGCAGTTCGTGATGCTCCCGATTGCCGTATTGCTGGTGTGGTTCGGCCTATCGCGTGGTCTGGCGCCGTTAAGCGCGTTGCAAGCGCATATTCGCGCGCGCAAACCCGACGATCTATCGCCGATCGATCCGCGCGCAGCGCCGGAAGAAATCTCGCCGGT
>CAZKNV010000258.1:0-3565 GCA_964554145.1 uncultured Burkholderiaceae bacterium | reverse complement strand
GGTGACGAGCATCGCGCAGGTATCCGGGCAATCGTGCGGGCACGCGGCGCGAACGACTGTTTCAGCGCGGTCGCTCATTTGATTCATCATTTGAAGCCGAGCGGCAATTCGACGGTTTCGCCACCATATTCGATTTGCAATGCGCGCGGCACCGAGCCGTGGGGAAGAACAAACTCCACGCGTTCGAGCTTCGACTCGCTTTGTGCTTCGACCGTTTCGTCCAGGCCGCCGTTGGCTCGCATCACGGCGTCGCGAGTCAACAGGCGAAAGTTCTCGTCCGAGAAGTTTGCCGCCTGGCGCTGATTGTTGTGCATGCGAACCAGCAAAACCAGTCGTACCGACTCCGGGCTGCGCGGCTCGATCGTCGCTTCGTCAATCGTGAATGACAGTCCATCGTTCTTGCCGGCCACTACGGTACGCGGCGTCGCAAAGTCCACCGTCGGCGCGCGCTCTGCAGCCGGCGCTGCCGCCGAGTCTGCCGCGCTGGCTGAGGCCGGCTCAGACGCAGTGTCCGACGATGCAGGATCGGCGGCCGGCGCCGGTGGCGCGACTGCGGGCGCGTTCTTCGCGGAGCTCGGCGGCGCGGGCGGCACGCCAGGCTCATCACGCGTGCACGCCGCATGCATAAACAGCATCACCAGTGCGGCTACCGACAACGCGCCGCGCATCATTGCTCGTCCGGCATCGGCTCGGCGACGATGCGTTCGAAAAACGCTTCGCACGCCGCAACCTGCTCGTAGCTGATGTATTCGTCCGGCTTGTGCGCCTGATCGATGCTGCCGGGCCCGATCACGACGGTCGGAATGCCGGCTCGCGAAAACATGCTGGCCTCGGTGGCAAAGCCGACCGCGCCGGCGCTCAGATGCGTGGTGCGTGCGACCTGTTGCGCCCAGCGGACCAATGGATGATCAAGCGCAATGCCGAACGCCGGAAGATCCATGCCGCGCTCGAACGCAATGCCGGCGTCGCTCGCGACTCTCTGCATTTCCGGCAGCAACTCACGCTCGGCGTACTCGACGATCGCGCGACTCAACTCATCGGTCGACGTCGCCGGCAGATTGCGCATCTCGAATGTGAATTCGCAATCGCGCGGAACGACGTTGACTGCGATTCCGCCCTTGACGAGCCCAGTTTGCAATGTGGTGTAAGGCACTGCGAAGCGCGCATCGCGCGGCTCTTCGCGCGACAGACGATCAGCCATCTGACGGATGAACGCAATCAGGCGCGCTGCAAACTCGATCGCATTGACACCTTCTGGCGTGAGCGCCGAGTGCGATTCACGGCCGCGCACGCGACAGCAAAAGTCGCGCTTGCCCTTGTGCGTCACGATCGCCCGCATGTCGGTAGGCTCGCCGATGACGCAGCCGGCCGGGCGGATACCGCGCTCCGAAAGATCCGCCAGCAGATCGCGCACCCCAAAAAACGTCGTTTCCTCGTCATAGGTCAGCGACAGATGCAGCGGCACGCTTTCTTGCGCGGCAAGAAATTTCGGCACCGCTGCAAGCGCAATCGCGATAAACCCCTTCATGTCCGCGCTGCCGCGCCCGTGGATGCGGCCGCTGCGGTGATCCGCGACAAACGGATCGCTCGACCAATCCTGCCCATCGACCGGCACCGTATCGGTATGGCCCGAGATCACCAGGCCGCCGGTCTTGATCCGGTCCGGCTCGGCCGACAGCGTGGCAAACAGGTTCGCCTTGTTGCGCGACGAGTCGTAGATCAGATTCGAGCGGACGCCGTAACGCGCAAGCTCATCGCGTGCGTACTCGATCAGGCCAAGGTTGGAATCGCGGCTGACGGTCGGAAATGCGATCAGCCGGTCGATCATTGCCAGCGATGCGGCGGAAGGAGCGGCGGACGGTGGAACAGCGGCGAGCGGAACTTCAGCAGGCTTATTCATAGAGCGATTCTAGTGCGGGTAGCATTCACCTTCCGTTCGCTCCAAACCCCGCGAAAATCCATGCAACTGATCGATCGTGTCGTTCAATTTCGCGCCGAAATCCAGCAGATCCGGCGCGATCTGCACGCTCATCCGGAATTGCGCTTTGAAGAAGCGCGCACCAGCGAGATTGTCGCCGCCAAACTGGGCGAGTGGGGACTTGAGGTCACGAGCGGGCTTGGGGGCACCGGAGTCGTCGGCACATTGCGCAACGGAACATCGAAGCACGCGGTAGGCCTGCGTGCCGATATGGACGCGCTGCCGATTCAGGAAACCAACGAGTTTGCGCATCGCTCGACGCACGCCGGCAAGATGCACGCATGCGGGCATGACGGCCATACCGCGATGTTGCTGGGCGCCGCCAAGTACCTGGCCGAATCGAAATCGAAGTCAATGAGCGGCACCGTGCATTTCATCTTCCAGCCGGCCGAAGAAGGCGGCGCCGGCGCGCAGAAGATGATCGACGACGGGCTGTTCGAGCGCTTTCCGTGCGATGCGGTATTCGGAATGCACAACTGGCCGGGGCTCAAGGTAGGTGAGTTCGGCGTCACCGGCGGCCCGGCAATGGCGTCGAGCAACGAATTTGAAATCAAGGTGATTGGCAGGGGCGCGCATGCAGCGATGCCTCATCTGGGAATCGATCCCGTCTTTATCGCGGTGCAGATCGTCAACGGCCTGCAGGGCATCATCACGCGCGCCAAGAAACCGATCGATTCAGCGGTGCTGTCGGTGACGATGATTCAGGCCGGCGAAGCGACCAACGTCATCCCGGAGCGCGCGAAAATTTCCGGCACCGTGCGCACGTTCAGCGATGACGTGACCGCGCTGGTCGAAAAGCATATGCGTCGAATCGTTGAAATGACGTGCGCGGCACACGGTGCCGAAGGCAAGTTCGACTTTCACTGGAACTATCCGCCGACGGTCAACGATGACAATGAGGCCGAGTTTGCGGCGACCGTGATGGACGACATCGTCGGCGCCGACAATGTCGTGCGCAATATCGAGCCGACGATGGGCGCTGAGGATTTCGCGTTCATGCTGAAGGCCAAGCCCGGCGCGTACGTCTTTATCGGCAACGGCGATGGCGCCCATCGCGCCGCCGGCCATGGACTCGGCCCGTGCATGCTGCATAACCCGTCGTACGATTTCAATGACGACTTGATTCCGCTGGGAGCCACGTACTGGGTGCGCCTGGCGGAAAAATTCCTGGCCCGCTCAGACACTGACGGAAGCCCTGAAAAACGTAGCGAGCGGGCCGAGGTTGCGGCGAGGAGCGGAGGCGTACGCCGGGCTACGTTGAGCACCGCAGGCGCAAGATCGGCTCGCGCAGTAGTTTTGCGGGGCTTCCGCTAGTCCATACGCCGGAATGCGGGGTATTTGCGGGGCGGTTACTGTCTATCGTTGCGGCCCTCCGGTTGTATCTTGCGTTCATGCGTTTGTCCTGCGTCCGGGCTTTGTTCATCGGCCTCGCTGTCGTCGGCGTCAGCGGCTGTGCGACCGTGACCGGCGAAGCAACGCAGTCCATTAATTTTCAGACTGTCGATGCGCAAGGCCGGCCGATCGAAGGCATGGCGTGCCGCATTGTCAACGGCTCGGCCGAATACATGGGTGACACGCCGATGTTCG
>CAZKNV010000257.1:0-3572 GCA_964554145.1 uncultured Burkholderiaceae bacterium | reverse complement strand
AGTCGCAGGAGTTTTTTTCGCGCCTGATGGCTTCGCACGCGCAGGCAGTCAAGGCGCTCGAAGTCGCCTACGGCACCGGCGCGCCGCTGGATCCGGCGGCGTTCAAACGCAAGCTCGACGAAGTGAAGATCGTCGAGCCGCCGCCGGTGGTTGAAAACGAGCCCGAGCAGCACCTGACCATTACGCCGGAAGTTGTGCGCAGCGCGGTGGCCGCCAACCATGCGGAGGTCAATCTGCTTGAGGCGCCGCTGACCGTGCAGCCGGAGGAAATGATTCCGGTGGAAAAACTGTCGGAGAATGACATAGATGTCATGATCGAAAGCTGGCAGCGCGGCACCTGGTTCGATCTATGGACCGGCGAGCAGACCGAACGCGTGCGGCTGCGCTGGATCAGCCCGCGCCGCAACTTCTATCTGTTCACATCGGCGGACACCGGCAAGGCGCACAGCCTGTCGCCGCTGATATTGCGCGGCTACGTGCGAGCCGGACGCCTCAGAACGGCCGAGCGTGCGCCGCTGTTCGAGCGCATGGTCGGCGACATGATGCACGACCTGCAGGGCGAGGGCGTAGCTGCAATTCAGTGATCAGTTGTTGGTGATCAGTGATCGGTGAAGGCATATTGCCGTGCGACAGCCGTCCGCAAAACGAACTCGATCACCGATCACCGATCACCGATCACCGGTCACGCTGTCCGAAGAGGACGGTATTCGCTATCTGCACTTCGGGACCGAATGGGTTCAAGGCGGGATGCGCATCGCGCGGCCGTTCGCACTCGAGCTCGAATACCAGAGACAGATGATGGCGGTCGGGCTGTTCCTGCCCGAGCCGCAACGCATCGTGCAACTGGGCCTTGGCGCGGGAGCGCTTAGCAAGTTTTGCTGGCGCCATGTTCCGAGCGCGCGCATTGTCGCAGTCGAACTGAGTGCCGACGTGATCGATGCGGCACGCGCATGGTTTGGCCTGCCGGAAGATGACGGCCGGCTAACGGTGATCAACGCCGACGCCCGCGAGTTCATCGGCCATCCGCGGCAGCGCGCCTGCGCCGACTGGCTTCATGTCGATCTGTATGACGCAAAGGCGCAGGGACCCGTATACGACGATGTCGCGTTCTATTGCGCGTGCCGCAAGGCGTTGGGATCGCCCGGCATCGCGTCGTTTAACTTGTTCGGCCGACGGTTCGACCCGAGCTTTGCCGCCATCGCATCTGCGTTTAACGATCGTGCGTTGGTGCTGCCCGAAGTCGATGCCGGCAACCGTGTGATACTGGCCTTCGTCGGGCCGCCGCTCGATGTGTCGTTCGCTGCGCTGGATCGGCGCGCGCGCGAGCTGGAAGCGCGCTGGAAGCTCAAGGCGCGCGGCTGGGTCGCGGGGTTGCGCCGTGAAAACGAATTCGGACCACGTTTTTCAATCTGAAAGCAGCGCTAATGCCTTCAATTCAGGGATGTTTTGGCGTCAGTAACTGCTTAAACTTGCTTGACAGCCGATGCCACGTGGATAGAGTCGGCCGTCTATAGTGTCGAGCCGCGTTTCAAATGTAAAAGCATGCGCGGCACCCTCTAGAAACTTGCCAAAAAACCAGGGACCGCATGGAGTTTCCTCCGGCTTCCGACTCGTCTCGCGCTAGCGGTGACGTGCCTTATGTGACGGCAGCGCAAGCCTCGGCGCTGCTGAAGTCCGGCATGGCGATTTCGAACGAGTTAATTGGCGCCGCGTTTCCTGAAGTCGCCAAGACGATCCTCGAAGATCTGTCAGGCAAGTGGGACTTCGATGTCGGCTCGCCGCTGGTGCAACGACATCTGGCTGCGAAGCTCGATGATCTGTATCACACATTCATGGCGCGCCTGCAGGAAACGCAGGACCAGTATTTTCACGAGATCACCGTCGGCCGGGTGCAAGCGCCGCCGGGCTCGCTCGATGCGGAAACGCTGTCGCTGGTCGATTCGATTTCGGTGGAAAGCAACACCGTGGTCGAACGCCATGCGAGCAAGGTCGCCGGCTACGCAGAGCAATCGCTGCGCGATCTGAATCTGGTGGTCGCGTTTCTGCTCGGAAAAAGCACCGTTCGCAATTCGGAGAACCCGCTCGGCCCCGCGGTCTATGTACGTGCTCTGCTGCGCGCTGCGGAAGATACTGACCTGCACAAGGAGGCGTGGGAATTCTTTTTGACGGTGTTCGAAAAGCCGCTCGGCGAAGAACTGGCGCGCATCGTTCGACAGCTACTCGATCACTATGCGAACCACGGCCTCGACATACGCGCGATCCGTAGAACGCGTGCAGCGCCAAAGCAGGCTGCGACACCGTGGCAGGTTCCCGGTGCGGCCGGCCAGGGCGCACCGGGAGCGGGGAACAACGCCTGGAATTCCGCGGGCGCGGCTAGGGCGGGCGCGGGCGGGTCCGGTGGCCAGGCGGCGAACGCTCAGGCGAGGGCACAAGGTGCAGCCGGCCAGGCTCCGGATGAACCGAACATGCTGCTCGGCGGACTGCTGACGCGGCTGCAAGCAAACGCACGCGGATCACGACTGCCGCATCTGCCTTCGCATGGACCGGCGCCGCAGCAGTTGCTGCAATCCATCGGCGAATTTCAGCGGATGGATCTGCAAGAGCTCGGGCCGACCGGGGATTTCGCGCTGCCGACCGAATCAATCGGGACCCTGCGCGACGAGCTGATTTCCAAGTCAACGAGAGTGGTCGACAAGCTGACGATCGAACTGGTCGGCATGCTGTTCGATCATGTGATGCAGGACAAGCAGGTCCCCTCCGAAATCAAGGCGCGCATTTCACGCCTGCAGTTTCCGGTGCTCAAAGCGGCCTTGATGGACGCGGCGTTTTTCGCCTCGAGTGCGCATCCTGCCCGCAAGCTGATCGACCGCATCGCCGGCACATCGGCCGGATGGGAGCCGTACGGCGACGATAACCAGCGCTACATCAAGGAAGTCGATCGGGTCATCACCGAGATTCTGAAGAATTTCGAAACCGATCTCGGTGTGTTCGAACGGCTGTACGGCGAGTTCGACAAATTCGTCTCTGACATAGCGCCGGAGGAGAACGATCCGGTGTCGCGCGCCAAGAAAGCGCTCGAGTCGGCCGAAAAGCACGAGATCCTGACCATCAACACGACGATCCAGGTGCGGCGCGCGTTCGAGCGAGTCGACCTCGAGCCGTACATCAAGGAGTTTCTGCTGGGTGCGTGGGTCAAGGTGCTGGTCGCTGCGACGATACGGCAGGAGAAAACGCCCGGATTCGCGAAAGCGTTCCGCGACGTCATTCATGAAATGGTGTGGTCGGTGCAGCCGAAGGCGAGCACCGAAGATCGCAGCAAGCTGGTCAAGCTGATCCCCGGCATGGTGCGCGTGCTGCGCGACGGTTTCGGACTGATCAATGTGCCGGAACGCGACCGCGACTTGTTTTTTACGCAGCTGATGGAATCGCACGCGATGGCGGTCAAGCCGGTCGACCAGGCGACGTACATCAAGTCGAGCCTGCTTGCCTCCGAGTTGCGCGCCAAGATCGACGGCATGCAGTTGTCGGGGGTGTTCCCGGTGACGACGGTGCCGGGCGGTATCAAGGTATCG
>CAZKNV010000256.1:0-3576 GCA_964554145.1 uncultured Burkholderiaceae bacterium | reverse complement strand
AGCGGCAGATCAGAGTGAACGCAATCGCTCCGGGGCCGGTCTGGACGCCGCTGAATCCATCCGACACCGGAGCTACTGCCGAAGAAGCAGCCAACTTCGGCGCCGACAGCCCGATGAAGCGGCCGGCACAACCCGAAGAGCTGGCGCCCGCTTATGTGTTTCTCGCATCGAACGCGGATTCGTCGTACATCACGGGAACGGTGTTGCAAGTGATGGGCGGCGAGACGACCGGAGGCTGATCTGTCGCCCCGGCGTAGGCCGGGGCCTAATGCGCGGCGCTGCAAATTGGGTCCCGGCCTGCGCCGGGATGACGAGTTTGCGCCCGTATCATCGCGGCATGAGCGAATACATTGCCGCGTTACTGGGCTGCATCGCGCTTCTGGCGCTTCTGGTTTTATTTTTCGCGCTGCGTGGCCGTCGCGATATCGGACTTGTTTCGCGTCTCGATACCTTGCTGCGCGACAACGAGCGGCTCGAGCGCGAGCTGCGCGCCGCGGTCAACACGTCATCCGGCCAGACGCGGCTCGAGACCGGCGCGCGCTTGAACGAGCTGCAGACGAGCCTGGTGCAGCAAATGACCGGACTTACCGGACTGCAGGGCCAGCAACTGGCGGATCTAACCCGCCGCATACAGCTCGATCTGGGCGAAGTGCGCGGCACGTTGCAATCGCAGCTGACCAATCTGCAGCAAGGTAACGAGCGCAAGCTCGACCAGATGCGCGCGACGGTCGAAGAAAAGCTGCAATCGACGCTCGAGGCGCGGCTCGGCGAGTCATTTCGCATGGTGTCGGACCGCCTCGAACAGGTGCACAAGGGGCTGGGCGAAATGCAGGCGCTGGCGGCCGGCGTCGGCGATTTGAAGCGCGTGCTGACCAATGTCAAGTCGCGCGGTACGTATGGCGAGGTTCAACTGGCAGTGCTGCTCGAGCAAGTGCTCTCGGTTGATCAATATGCGCACAACGTCACGACACGGCCGCACTCGGGCGAGCGCGTTGAATTTGCGGTGCGCATGCCTGGACGCGATAGCGGTACGCCGTGCTGGCTGCCGATCGATGCGAAGTTTCCGGTCGAAGACTATGAACGCTTGCTCGCCGCGGTCGAAATCGGCGACGCGCTGGCGCTCGAAGTCGCGGGCAGGGCGCTCGAGCGCGGTATCAAGGTGCAGGCGAAAGCGATTCGCGAAAAATACGTCGAGCCGCCGCACACGACCGATTTCGCAATCATGTTCCTGCCGACCGAGGGGTTGTTTGCCGAAGTGTTGCGGCGCCCCGGCCTGGCCGATCACCTGAACCGCGAATGCCGCACCGTCGTCGCAGGGCCGACGACGCTGTTCGCCATGCTGAACTCGTTGCAGATGGGGTTTCGCACGTTGGCGCTGGAAAAACGCTCGGCCGAGGTATGGCACGTGCTCGGCGCGGTAAAGACCGAATTCCGCAGGTTCGGCGATGTGCTGACGAAATTACGCGGCAATCTAGAAACTGCGTCGAAAACGATCGATGACGCCCAAGTGCGAACCCGGCAAATGGGCAAGGCGCTGAAGTCAGTCGAAGCCATGCCGGCCGAGCAGGCGGCGCAACTGCTGCCCGCAACGCGCGACGACAGCTAGTCTCGGCTCGATCGCCGTCATCACGAGGGCAAGGCACGGTGCTTGCCCACATCTTCCAGCACGCATCCTTGATGCGAAGGTTGCGCGGCGTGGCCCAGTGGTCTGCTTAACAGAAGGGGAGCGCAGCGTGTTGAGCCTCATTGAGACAACGTCACAACATTCAGGGAGACCACCGTGGCCAAGACCATCGTAGGTTCGTTCGACAGTTTTGAAGAAGCGCAGAACGTCCTGGACGATCTGCAGCAGCGCGGGTTCTCGCGTGACGACATCAGCGTCATTGCCAATAACGCGAGCGGGCAGTACAGCAGTCAATACGGAGGTGAAGGTCAGTTGCCGCGCGATGCGCCGGCGACGCTGTCCGATACCGGTGCCGGCTCTGCCACCGGGGCAGCCGCGGGTGGCGTGCTTGGCGGCGCAGCAGGCTTGGTCGTCGGTTTGATGGGTTTGGCGATCCCCGGTATCGGCCCGATTGTCGCGGCAGGTCCGATCGCCGCTGCACTGGCCGGTGCGGGTGTCGGTGCAGTCGCCGGCGGGTTGATCGGCGGATTGACCGGCGTCGGCGTCTCCGAAGACGATGCCAGTTACTACGCGGAGTCGGTTCGTCGCGGCGGTGCGCTGGTAACCGTGCGCGCCGAGGATTCGCGTGCCGATGAAGCAGCCAGCGTGATGCGCAAGCGCGGCGCGGTCGATATCGAACGGCGCGCCGAACAGTGGAAGCAGCAGGGCTGGACGCGGCATGATCCGAGTGCCACGCCGTACAGCGTCGATCAGCTCGAGCGCGAACGTGCCGCCTATGGCTCGCTCGGCGTAACTTCCGGCGAGAACCTCGGCGTGCGTTCGCAAATGGGAGCGGCGACCACGGCGTCCGGCATGCCGATCACTTCGACGGCGCCGACCTGGTCGAAGGATTACGACGAAGACTTTCGCACGCATCATCGCGACACTCTGAGCGCTGCCGGTGGTGCGTATGAAGACTATGAACCCGCGTACCGCTACGGTGGCGAGCTCGGCACCAACGCGCGCTACCGCGGCCGTGACTGGCCGGATATCGAGTCCGATGCGCGCCGCGATTGGGAAACGCGCAATCCGAACGGTGGGTGGGAGCGATTCAAGGCCGCGGTGCGGCGCGGCTGGGAGCGCACTTCGGATGCGGCCGAGCGCGCAATTCCGGGCGATTCCGATCGCGACGGCCGATAGTCCAAAGCCGTACGAACGGAGGGCGAGGCGCAATGCCTCGCCCTTTATTTAATGAGCGGTGATAAGAACGCCGAGCCAAACCGCAGGAAGGTCGGTATCTATGATCGTCCGGCCAGCGCGGATCGCTCGCGCAGTCGGATGATCCTTATCGTCGTTGTGATGCTTGTCGCGTCTGCGATTAGCGCTTATCTCTTCTTCAGCACCTGAGTGCTACAAAGTAGAAAGTCGCGCAATAGCTTCTCGTAGCGTGGGTTCCTGCTTCGCAAAGCAAAAGCGAACAACGCCGTGTTCGACCGGCGTGTCGTAGAAGGCCGAGACGGGAATTGCCGCGACGCCGTAGTCCGTAATCAGCTTCCTGGCAAACTCGGCTTCGGTGAGATCGGAGATCTGCGAGTAATCGGCCAGCACGAAGTAGGTGCCTTCGCAAGGCAGAACGCGGAGTGGTATTGCCAGCCCTGCAACGAACAAATCGCGCTTGGCCTGATAAAAACCCGGTAGATCAAGGTACGGTTGCGGGTCAGCCAGATGCTCGGCGTACGCGTACTGCGCCGGCGTATTCACCGCAAACACCATGAACTGATGCACCTTGCGCAGCTCGTGCGTGATGCCAGCCGGTGCGCATGCATAACCGACCTTCCAGCCGGTCGTGTGAAACGTCTTGCCAAAGCTTGAGATCACGACGCTGCGTGCCGCCAGCGACGGCGAACGCATCACCGACAGGTGCCGTGCGCCGTCGAACACGATGTGCTCGTACACCTCATCCGAAACCAGCA
>CAZKNV010000255.1:0-3600 GCA_964554145.1 uncultured Burkholderiaceae bacterium | reverse complement strand
CGCCGATTGGCGCACGCATCATGTTCACGTCGCTGAAGGCCGACGGCTCGGCCGATAAAACAGAGGGCTTTGCCGAAGGCTGGCTGGACCCCGAAACCAACCAGTACCGCGGTCGCCCGGTGGATGTGGCCAATCTGCCTGACGGCTCGCTCTTGGTCAGTGACGATTTTGCCGGCGCCATCTACCGCATCACCTACGTGGGCGATGCAGCTTCGAAGGCCAAGTAATGCGCTGAGTCATTTTGGAATCCGAAAAGCGGGCGCGCGAGTGGAGTTCGTGCCCCCGCTCATTCGGTGGCCCGAGCGCTTCCAGTTTCTGAACATCCCGGCAATGCTTCCGCAGCATCAAGCCGCAACCTTCCGATTCTGGCTATGGCTCGGTATCGCCAGCAGTTTTGGCTTGAGCGGTGCAGGGAGCGTGCACGCGCAAAGCGCCGTTGCGGCAGGTAAAGCCAAGGCGCAAGCGTGCATCACGTGCCACGGGCCTTTGGGCCTGAGTCAATTGCCCAATACCCCGCATCTGGCGGGGCAACCCGAGATTTATTTTGCCGAGCAGCTCAAGGCGTATCGCTCCGGCAAACGCAGCAACGAGGTGATGACCGTGATCGCCAAACCCCTGACCGACGAAGACATCGGTCAGCTCGCGGCGTGGTACGCCTCATTGGTGATCGAGGTCAAACAACCATAATTGTCGCGCGTCGCGAAGCGAAAGCACGACCGCGCGTCGAGTGCTCACGACAGCATCACGCCTGCGTGTTCGAGCGCCTCGCTCCACCTACCGCGCCGCGCAAAGGCTGTTCATCTTGGTACGCCGGTAGAAGGCGTCTTGCGCTGCGCGCACCGCAATCCGTCTTTCCCGGCGGGTTCCATCTGACGTTCTTGGTGTGAACAGGCCCTGGATCGCTTGGACATTCGGCGCGCACTGATTCAGACTCGCCGCCGAAGGAGAACCGATGAAGGCAAGCAAAAGCAAAACGTCAACGTCCGCTGATCACGACCTGCGCGATTCGCTAAAGGCGGCGCAAAGCTCCGCTTCGGGCAAGGTCAAGGTCGCCGTGACCGACATCGACGGAGTGCTGCGCGGCAAGTATCTGCACAAGGACAAATTTCTGTCGGCCACCGAGGGCGGATTCGGATTCTGCAACGTCGTGTTCGGCTGGGACATGGCCGACAGCGTGTACGACAACGCCCAGGTCATCGGGTGGCAGCATGGCTTTCCCGATGCCATGGTGCAACTCGACACGGCGACCGGACGCAATGTGCCGTGGGACGACCATGTGCCATTTTTCCTCGGCGATTTTATTAACGCGGACGGATCGCCATTTCCGATCTGCCCCCGGCAGTTGCTGAAAAAGGTGATCAAGCGCGCCGAAAAGCTCGGCGTGCAGCCGATGTGCGGACTCGAATTCGAGTGGTTCAACTTTTCCGAAACGCCGCAAAGCTGGGCCGCGAAGAAAGGCGTCGATCCGACGCCGCTGACACCCGGCATGTTCGGCTATTCGCTACTACGCTCGAACGCGAATCGTGAATACTTCAACGCGCTGATGGACAAGCTGCTGCTGTTTCGCGTGCCGATCGAAGCACTGCATACCGAAACGGGTCCTGGCGTATATGAAGCGGCGATCCAGTTTTCAGATGCGCTCGAATGCGCCGATCGCGGTGTGCTGTTTAAAAGCAGCGCCAAGGAAATCGGCGCCAGCTACGGAATCATTCCGAGTTTTATGGCCAAGTGGAGTTCGCAGTATCCCGGCTGCAGCGGCCATGTACATCAATCGCTGACCGACGGCAAAAAGAATCTGTTCTTTGATGCCAAAGGCAGATCCGGCATGAGCAAACTCTTCGAGAGTTTCCTCGCAGGCCAGATCGCGGTGCTGATGGAATTCGCGCCGATGTTCTGGCCGACGGTGAACAGCTACAAGCGCCTGGTCGATGGCTTCTGGGCGCCGGTCAAACCGACATGGGCGATCGATAACCGCACCGCGAGCTTCCGTGTGATCCCGGGTTCACCGAAGAGCACGCGACTCGAAACACGCTGCCCCGGCGCGGACATCAATCCGTATCTGGCCGTTGCTGCTCTGCTGGCTGCCGGCTTGCACGGCATCGAGAAGAATTTGAAGCTGACCGCACCGCCGATCACCGGCACCAATCAGGGCTCGGAAAACATCCCGCGCGCCCCGCGCTCGCTAAAGGAAACAACCGAAATCTTTCGCCGCAGCGACACCGCACGCGACTGGTTCGGCGATATCTTCGTCGATCACTTCGCCGCCACGCGCGATTGGGAGTGGCGGCAGTGGCAGGATGCGGTAACCGATTGGGAATTGAAGCGGTATTTCGAGGTGATTTAGTTCGCATGACCGTCGATCCGCCCCGCATCAGCGCCACCTACCGGCTGCACGTGCCGGCGCGCGACGGCGCACATCGCGCACAGCAACTCGCGCTCGAGCAGAGCATCGAGATGCTCGCCGCCTCGGTCACCGACCGGCACGTGCTCGACACCATGGTCGCGCGTGTGGACGACGTGACGGCCGATGCCGCCGGCACGCCGACCGCGCGCCTGGCGCTGAGTGTTGAAACGGTGGGCGACGATGCAGGTCAGTTGATGAACATGCTGTTCGGCAACTGCTCGCTGCAACCCGACGTCGAGCTGATCGACGTCGACGTGCCGGCCGCGCTGGCGCGCACGTTGGGCGGGCCGAATCACGGCATCGCCGGTCTGCGCCAACATACCGGCGCAGTCGAGCGCCCGCTGACCTGCACGGCGCTCAAACCGATCGGTTCGACGATCGAGGCGCTGGCTCGCATGTGCAGCGTCTTCACGCAGGCCGGCATCGACGTGATCAAGGACGATCACGGATGGGCCAATCAGCGCAGTGCGCCCTTTGAAGAGCGCGTGCGCGCATGCCAGCAGGCAGTGACCAAAGCCAACGCCGGCCGCAACCGCGGCCGCACGCTGTATGCGCCGAGTCTGTACGGTCACTATGACGAGATGCGCGCGCAGATCGAGCTGGCGCGCCGCGAGGGTGTGCGAATGGTGTTGATTGCGCCGATGGTGTGCGGTGTCGCCTCGTTGGTTGCGCTGAAGCGCGAGTTCGGCGACATCATGTTCATCGCGCACCCGTCGCTGGGCGGCCTTCGCATCGCGCCGCAGGCGCTGTTCGGGAAGCTGTTTCGCCTCTTCGGCGCGGACGCGGTGATCTTTCCCAATCACGGCGGCCGGTTCTCCTGGCCGCGCGAGGTGTGCCATGCCATCGCCACGCACAGCACGCAGCCGTGGCACGGCCTGCACCCGACCTTGCCCACACCCGCCGGGGGTATGAGCGTCGATCGCGCGGCCGAGATTGTCGGTGAATACGGACGTGATTCGATGCTGCTGATCGGCGGCACATTACTGGCGGTGCCCGAACAGTTGGCAGCGCGCAGCACTGAGTTTGTCAACGCTGTCGCCGCGGCGGCGGAGGCAGTGGCCGCGTGAGCGCAATCCGCAGATTCGACGCAGATTTGACCGGCAACTTCCGCTGGGAGGATGTCGATCGCCTTCAGTACAAGGCCGAAGGCAGCGCGCCGTTCAAGGACATCACGCGGCAGGTGCTGTTCTCGCCAC
>CAZKNV010000254.1:0-3604 GCA_964554145.1 uncultured Burkholderiaceae bacterium | reverse complement strand
TTGAACCTTCACAAGACGTTCTGTATTCCGCACGGCGGCGGCGGGCCGGGAGTCGGGCCAGTGGCGGTGAAAGCGCACCTTGCGCCTTATTTGCCCGGAAATCTGCCGGGCAGGGTCGGGGACGAGAACGCAGTTGGCATGGTCAGCGCGGCCGAGTTCGGCAGCGCGAGCATCCTGCCGATTCCATGGATGTACATCACGATGATGGGCCGCGAAGGCCTGAAGCGCGCTACGCAGGTCGCGCTGCTGAACGCCAACTACGTCGCCAAAAAACTCGCGCCGCACTTTCCGATTTTGTACGCAGGCCGCAATGGCTATGTTGCGCACGAATGCATTCTCGATCTGCGGCCGTTGAAGGAGTCGAGCGGCATCTCGGCCGAGGACGTTGCCAAGCGCTTGATGGACTATGGCTTTCACGCACCGACGCTGTCGTTTCCGGTGGCCGGCACCTTGATGGTCGAGCCGACTGAATCCGAACCGAAGGTCGAGCTCGACCGCTTTATCGAAGCGATGATCGCGATTCGCGGAGAGATTCGCGCCATTGAGAACGGTGAAGTCGATCGCGACGACAACCCGTTGAAAAATGCGCCGCACACTGCAGCGATGGCAATGGCGGAAAACTGGGCCCACGATTATTCGCGCGAGCGCGCTGCATTTCCGGTCGCGTCGCTCAAGCGGCACAAATACTGGCCGCCGGTCGGCCGCGTCGACAACGCGTACGGAGACCGGAACATCATGTGTTCGTGCGTGCCGATATCCGCTTATTCGGAAAAGGAAGCGACGATTGCGCCCGCAACTTAGACGAGTGGGTATACCGCTTGCTGATTGTGCGCACTCAATATCGGAAGTGAGGTACTACTGTGCGCGGAGCGTGGAAGATCTTGGCAATGCTGGCAGCCGCAAGCTGCCTGTCGTTGCCATCCTGGGCCGCCCGCCCGGCACAGCCGCTCACCGCAGATGCCGCAGAACTGTTCGACTGGGTAACTCGTTCGCGCGACAACGATGGCCTGCCGTTCATGATCATCGACAAGCGGCAGGCGCACCTGTGGGTGTTTGACCGCTCCGGGCAGTCGCAGGGCGATGCACCAGTGCTGCTCGGCTCTGCGCCCGGCGACCATACGGTGCCTGGCATCGGCGACAAGAAACTGTCGGAGATCAGGCCCGACGAACGGACGACGCCGGCCGGGCGATTCCTTGCCGAGGTCGGAATGAACGCCCGTGGCGAGGACGTTGTGTGGGTCGACTACGATGCCGCGGTCTCGATGCACCGAGTGTTGACTACCAACCAAAAAGATCGGCGGCCGCAGCGTCTGGACACGCCGACGCCGGACGACAACCGCGTTTCATACGGTTGCATCAACGTGCCGAAGGCGTTTTACGAGAACGTCGTAAGCGCCACAGTCGACGGCGGAAACAGCGTCGTGTATGTGCTGCCCGAATCACTTCCGCTGCGCAGCGTGTTTGGTGGGCTTGCGGCAGCGGAATTTAACTAACTACTGCACAGCGATAAAAACCGGGCCTACGGCCCGGTTCCTATCGGCGCCCGAGAGGCGCTGCTTTCTTCGCCTTAACCGCGATCGACGCGGGCCGCACGGGTGCCGGTCCCTGTCGTCATGTCGGTCGTACCTGTTCTATCGGTCATTCCGGTCGTGCCCGTCGTTCCGGTTGTGCCTGGGGTACCAGTCGTACCTGGGGTGGTGGTCGTGCCGGGGGTGGTAGTCGTACCTGGGGTAGTGGTCGTGCCGGGGGTGGTGGTCATGCCAGGCTGGGTAGTCGTACCAGGCTGGCTGGTGGTCGTGCCAGGCTGAGTCGTGGTCGTGCCAGGCTGGGTAGTCGTGCCAGTCTGCGCGAACGCGAGGCCGGCTGCCATGGCCAAGCTCGCTGCGGTGGCGATGAGTGTCTTAGTGCTCATTGTCGAATCTCCTCGTTGATTAGGTCGAACTTCTGCACGCTATCTTTTGCGGCGACAGCAAGCCGGCAACGGCCGTGCCCAAGCTCGTAAGCAACGTCGGTGATCAGTGTTCCTCAGCACCATAAGGGGCGACCCAGCCTTGAAATTCCGGCCCATATCAGACTGAGAAGGTGGCGAATACTCCGTCCACCGCGCGCGCCCACCACTGAAATCCCTGGGATCGATCGCGCAAACCTGGCGCGTTCGACAATGGTGTCAACCGCAACGGAAAGTTCTTCTCTCGACGTTTGGGCGTTGGCATCACCCGGCGACCAGATTACATAGACGAGAGTCATCGCTCCGATCGCACGATTTGTGAGTCGCCCGAGCTGCGACTGCATAATGGTCCCGTCACGAATCAGGAATCACCGTCATGGCAGTTAGCATCTTTGACCTGTTCAAGATCGGCATCGGACCCTCGAGCTCGCACACCGTGGGGCCGATGCGCGCAGCGCGATTGTTTGCGTGGCGGCTCGAGCATGACGGCGTGCTCGATCGCGTGGCCGCCGTGCGTGCCGAGCTGTACGGCTCGCTCGGCGCGACCGGCAAGGGGCACGGCAGCGACAAGGCGGTGCTGCTTGGACTCGAAGGCGACGAGCCTGGCACGGTCGCGATCGATGCAATCGCAGGCCGTCTGCAACAGATGCGTTCAGCGCAACAGCTATCGCTGCTCGGCCACCATCCAATCCGCTTTATCGAGAAAGAGCATCTGCTTTTCTACACGAGGATGCTGCCGTTTCATGCGAACGGTCTGCGCTTTACAGCGTTCGACACCGATGGTCGCGAGCTTGTCGCCCGCACCTACTACTCGGTCGGCGGCGGCTTTGTCGTCAGCGAAGAAGTGGCGGCAGACGGTGCATCGCAAAAGCGCATCGCTCCGGATACGACGATGTTGCCGCTGCCGTTTCACAGCGGCGACCAGCTGCTTGCGCAGTGCCGCGCCAACGGTCTGTCGATCGCGCAATTGATGCGCGTCAACGAGCGCCACTGGCGACAGGATGAAGAGATCGATGCCGGATTGCTGCAGATATGGAATGTGATGCAGGCGTGCGTGACGCGCGGCATCGCGACCGACGGCACGTTGCCCGGCGGCCTGAAGGTGAAGCGCCGCGCTGCCGATTGGCATCGCAAACTGTCGCGGGCATCACCGCCAACGACGGACGCGCTTGCCGTGCTCGACTGGGTCAACCTGTGGGCGCTTGCGGTTAACGAAGAAAACGCCGCGGGCGGTCGTGTGGTGACCGCACCGACCAACGGCGCTGCCGGCATCATTCCGTCGGTGCTGCATTACTACTCACGCTTTGTCCCGAACTCGAGTGAAGCCGGCGTGATCGATTTCCTGCTGACCGCCGGCGCCATCGGCATTCTGTACAAGGAAAACGCATCGATCTCCGGCGCCGAGGTGGGCTGCCAGGGCGAAGTCGGCGTCGCGTGCTCGATGGCCGCAGGCGGATTGGCGGCAGTGCTCGGCGCAACCGTCGAGCAGGTCGAGAACGCGGCCGAGATCGGCATGGAGCATCACCTTGGGCTTACGTGTGATCCGGTCGGCGGCCTGGTACAGATTCCGTGCATCGAGCGCAACGCAGTGGCATCGGTGCAGGCAATCAACGCCGCGCGCATCGCGCTGGCCGGCGATGGCACGCACTATGTGTC
>CAZKNV010000253.1:0-3613 GCA_964554145.1 uncultured Burkholderiaceae bacterium | reverse complement strand
GCACCGAGCCGGCGGTGGTGACGTTAACCAGAAAGGCGCCGATAAAAATGGCAGGTGCGGCGCGGTATCCCAGCAGCAGAACGGCAGCGAGTGCAATGCCGGTCGGCGGCCACACCGCCGAGGCATTCGAATGCACGAATGCGTAGTGAAGCCCGAGCTTGCCGGCGAGGAAGTAGAGGACGATGAGTCCCCCGAGTAGCCACCAATGGCGCAGTTGCCTGACGGCCACGTCGTCGGCGTCCACTTACTTGCGCATGCTGCCAATATCGCGACGGTCGAATGGACCGGCGGGCTCCGTCGCACGTCGAAGACGAAACAGGTGGGCCAGCCGGCGCGATCTCAACTTGTACATTAGGCGCTCTCGATGAACCGTCTTCAACGATGTCGACGGTAGAGTAGCTCGCATCTGATTGGGCGGTTGAAAAATTGAAGCGGCAGAGACTACGGGCTGCATAGCCTCGAAGCAGATTGCTGAGGTCGGTTGCGGGCGAGGCGTGCCTCGGCTCTGGCCTTCAGGACATCAATCGTCGGATTGCGATGCACGTTTGCTCCTCGACAGTTAGAGTCGTTTACTTCTCTGCCTGGTTCAAGCGGGCTCTTCTTTTAAATGGACCGACGTTGAAGCGCTGCGCAAATTAATGCTGCTGACATTCCTCAAGCGGTATGAGGACTCTGCCTTACTGATATTCCGGCTCATGATCGGCGGGTTCTTGATTTACGGCGTTACCGATAACGTAGCGAGTGCTGCGCGCATGGAAGAGTTCATTGCTTTCTTGCGCCGCTTTAGTTTTCCAGCGCCGGAGTTCATGGCTCCTTTGTCGGTTTACGCTCAGCTTTTTTGCGGCGTCGCTTTCGTGTTTGGACTGCTGACGAGGTGGGCAGGCATCGTCTGCGCGATCAGCTTTGTAGTAGCTGTCTTGATGGTTGACCGATTCCAAGGTATTCGCGGCTCGTTTCCGTCGGCCTGCCTGGTCTTGTTTGGGTTGTATATGGCGGCGCATGGTGCTGGGCGATTCGCGGTTGACGCGAAGCTGGAGCGCAATCGACGGTAACTGTCCTGCGATGACGCTATTGCTCCACCTGGTCGATGCGTCGGAGCGTGTCGGCAGCACTTCCAGCCGGCGTTCAAAGATTGCCGAGATTGCTGGCTTGCTGCGAGCGCTGGAACCCGACGAGATCGATATCGGCGTGGCGTTTCTTGCCGGAGAAACGAGGCAGGGAAAAGCCGGCATCGGCTATTCGCTAATTCAAAGCGCTCAGTCGGCTCCCGCTCAAAGCTCGGGCCTTGAACTGCGCGCTGTCGACCGTGCCCTCGCTGAGATCGCGCAAACTGCAGGGCGCGGCTCCATTGCGGAGCGCACGCGGCTGTTGACCAAGCTATTCGCGGCAGCCACTGAGCGCGAGCAATCGTTTCTTGCGCGACTGCTGCTCGGTGAGTTGCGACAGGGCGCGCTGGAAGGGTTGATGGTCGATGCCGTGGCGAACGCCGCGAACCTTCCCGTTGCCGAAGTTCGACGCGCAGCGATGATCGCCGGCGGTATTGCTGCCGTCGCCAAGCCCGCCTTGACCCAGGGCCTTTCAGGTCTGCAACTGTTTTCGATCAAGCTTTTTCAGCCGCTGGCGCCGATGCTCGCGCAGCCGGCCGATGACATTCCCGACGCCCTCGCCCGCATTCCGGCCGCATCGATCGAATGGAAACTCGACGGAGCGCGGGTGCAGGTTCACAAGGCGGACGCGGATGTGCGCGTGTTTTCGAGGACCGGCAATGATGTGACTGCCGCCGCAATCGAAATCGTCGAGGCAGTGCGCGCGCTCGATGCGCATGCGTTGATTCTCGATGGAGAGGCGATTGCTCTGAAGCGCGACGGTGCGCCCTACCCGTTTCAGGACACGATGCGCAGGTTCGGCCGCGTGCTCGACATCGACCGGGTGCGTGAAACGATGCCGCTGTCGGTGTTCTTCTTCGATTGCCTGCGTTTGAACGACGAAGACCTGGTGGGTCGCCCCGGCGGCGAGCGCTTCGAAGCATTGTCTGCGGTCGTTCCGCCGTCGATGATCATTCCGCGACTCGCGACATCCGATCTGGCGTCCGCGCAAGCGTTTTACGACGATGCCGTGCAGCGACAACATGAAGGAGTGATGGTAAAAGCCATCGATGCGCCGTACGAGCCGGGCCGCCGCAGCGCGTGCTGGCTCAAGGTCAAACGCGCGCATACGCTGGACCTCGTGGTCATCGCGGCCGAATGGGGCCACGGTCGGCGCCGCGGCCGGTTATCGAACCTGCATCTGGCGGCGCGCGATACTGCGAACAACGACTTCGTGATGCTCGGCAAAACCTTCAAGGGCATGACCGATGCAATACTCGAATGGCAGACTGCGGAGCTGCTCGCGCGTGCAGTCAGCCGCGAGCATTGGGGTGTGCGCGTCAGGCCCGAGTTGGTCGTCGAAGTCACGTTCAACGACCTGCAGGCGAGTCCGCGTTATCCGGCCGGTCTCGCGCTGCGGTTTGCGCGAATCAAGGGCTACCGCATCGACAAGACACCGGATCAGGCGGATACGATCGAGTCGGTGCGCGCCATTTACGCGAACCAGTCGGCACCACATACGCCATCGCGGCGATAAATCAGCGGCGCAAGGTGGTCCCGGTAGCGCAGCGACAGCCGCGTTTCACCCGGGCGATGTTGGCATCGCCCGCTCGATCAGTTGATCGAATGGCGCGTCGGGTGCAAGCGTGCCGAACGCGCCGGTCCAGTCGGCGGCAAGACGCGCGGCAACGAACGTTTCGAACACCACGCGCGGCGCGTGGCGCGCCAGCAAGCTTGCCTGCACCGCGAGGGCGATATCCTGCGTTAACCGCCGGCCCGCGCTTTCAAATTCGTTCGCGCTCGACAGCCGGTCCTTTAACGAAGTGCAGAAGCGGTCATAGGCGGCATGCCTGCCTTGCGCGGACTCCAGCTCGGCGATGATGGCGTCGACCGCATCGTCCTTGCGCAGCGCGCGCAGCACGTCGAGGCACATCACGTTGCCGGCGCCTTCCCATATCGAATTGAGCGGCATCTCGCGATAGATGCGCGACAGCACCGACTCCTCCACATAGCCATTGCCGCCGATCGCTTCCATCGCCTCCTGCGCAAAATGCGCGCCGCGCTTGCACACCCAGAATTTTGCCGTGGGCGTCAGCACCCGCCGCAACAACTGTTCATGCGCATCGGCGTGCGCGTCATAGGCGCGCGCGAGCCGCAAGCCCAGCGCGGTCGCTGCCTCGGACTCGAGTGCAAGATCGGCCAGCACGTTTTTCATCAGCGGCTGGTCTACCAGCAGCTTGCCGAACGCCGAGCGCTGCGTCGCGTTCGAGAGCGCCTGCGCTAGTGCCTGGCGCATCAGGCCGGCCGTGCCGAGCACGCAGTCGAGCCGCGTGTAGACGCCCATCTCGAGGATCGTTTGCACGCCACGCCCCTCTTCGCCGAGCAATGTCGCGCGCGCCTCGTGAAATTCGACTTCGGAGCTGGCGTTCGAGCGGTTACCGAGTTTGTCTTTCAGGCGCTGAATACGAACCGCATTAAGCGCACCGTCAGCGGTAAAGCGCGGCATAAAAAAGCACGATAGTCCGCCC
>CAZKNV010000252.1:0-3628 GCA_964554145.1 uncultured Burkholderiaceae bacterium | reverse complement strand
TCGCAGTCGTTTTTTACGGCGCTTAAGGACTCATGGGCAGCTGTTCGGCTGTCCACTCGGGCATGCCGCCACGCATCCAGTACACCGATGTGAAGCCGGCATCGCGCGCAAACTTCGATGCCTTGTACGATTTCCAGCACTCGGCGCCATTGCAGAAGAAAACCACCGGCTGCGATTTGTCAAGCTTTGAAATGCCGCCGAACGAGTCGAGCTTCGAATCGAAGTCGAGCGCCTTAAGACTTTTTTCTCCGTACGGAATCAGTGCCGAGCCGCGCGCATGCTTGGTGTTGTATTCGCGTTCGGTGCGCACGTCGATCAGTCGCGCGCCTTTCTGGCTCATTTCGTAGGCCTGCCGTGCCGACACCCGCGTCACGCCGTTTAACTCGGCTGGCGTAAACAGTCCGAGGCTGGCAACGTATTCATACGGCGCCTCGTTGGACGCCGCCACAACACGGCCGGCATTTGGAACGAGGTTGTCCGGTGACGCCAGCCATTGCATCACTGCGCGCCGCACGTTTTCCGGTGTGTCTTTCTTGACGACGACCGAAACGCCCCCCGGCATATCGCGCGAGGTCGCCAGCACCACGCCGCTTTTCGGATGCGCTTGCGACCATTCCTTCCATTCGCTCTCCAGCGCAACGGTGGCGTCAGCGCCGCCGCCGGCAACCGTTATTAACCCTGCCCCGCTCGTCTGGCCGTATGTAACCCGCTTTAGTGCTCGCTCCGTCATCCCTTCCTGCGCCAACAAGCCGCGCGCTACATAGCTGCGCAACGAATCCTGCGCCGGAAAGTAGGCGCGCCGGCCTTTCAGATCGGCCAATGACTTCATCGCCGGCGACCCCACCAGCACGTACTTGGTCTGGCCGGCGGTCGCGCCGATCAACTCATAGCCATAAACCAGCGCCGACGCCGCGACGTGTGCCGGACCGACAATGACGTCGTACTCGCTGGTGCGCGAGGCGCGCATCGCATCGTGCATATCGCGCATCGGCAGCACGAAAACCCGTCCGCCGACCGTGCGTTGCAATGGCGTGCCGGCCACCGCGATGGTCAGCAGGTCGGAGCCTTCGTCGGATTGATCGGCAACGACCATGACTCTTGTCGTCGTCGACGGTGTCTGCGCGATGCAGTCGGTTGCGAACGGCAGTGCGGCGGCGATAACCGCCACCAAAACCGATGTGATGGAGTTACGCATAGTGGTCATCCTCTCTCTCGCACGGGTTGTCCGCTGACCGAAACCCTAGGCCCCGGTAGCCGGACGCTCGAACTCTGTAAGTTTGACCATAGAGCGTCCGTCGTGTCCATCTTTCTACCGTATTCCCGCGCTGCTTTTCGATCGATTGCCCGCGCCGGCACGCTGCACGGGCCATGCTGAAAACAGCCATCCCTGGGCATCGTCGGCATCGACCGCCTGGCCCCACGGCAACATGCAAAGCGCAAGCACGAGCTTTTCGAACTCGGGTTCGAAGCGATCGATGATCTGCTGCGGATTGCGACACACCTCGCGATCGGTAATCAAGCCGAACTGCACACCTCCGTCATAGGACAGGATCGATACACCCACGCCGATATCGCCGGATTGCGGCACCCAGAACATCAATCTTTTAACTTGTGCGCCGGCAAGATAAAGCGCCTCCGGCGGCCCCGGCACGTTGGTCATCACGGCACTGGCCTTGCGCGTCAGAAAATCGAGCGCTTGCGCTTGCAGCATGCGCGGCGCAAAACCGACCGCTCCCAATAGCCCCATCGATAAAACCGCCGTGTACCCGATCTTCAGTGCTTCCATTCGGCGCCGCACCTCGAACACGCGCGCGATCGGATTCTCGACGCCGATCGGCAGCAACAGCGGCACCAGGCCAAACTTGTTACCGAGCTCCTTCCACTGGCGCGGATCGCGCAAGTTGACCGGAACCATCGCGCGCAACTCGCAGCCATCGACCCGCTCGCCCCGGCTGGTCAGGTATGAGCGGATCGCTCCCGCTACGCATGCGAGCAGCACGTCATTGACCGAGCAGCCGAAGGCCTTGCCGACGGCCTTGACGTCGTCGAGCGCGAGCGGGTCGTTCCAGGCGACCACTTTTGCTCCCGACGGCGTGCCCTTCAGGCTGGTCGAGTTGTCGTTCGCCATCAAAGCGATCGCCGCCGCATCCCTCGCCACTCGCGTCGCGACACTTGCATACTTAAGAGCGGTGTCCGTCAGCGCTCCCCGCGTGTCGAGCATCGCACCGTAGCCTCGCAGGACCTTGCTCGCGACGTCGCCCGTCGTGTCTATTGCCTTTACCGTGGCGGCGGTCAGCGGCCGCAGTCGCGCCGTCCAGTTTCCATTGGCGCCGTTGCTGCGCGAAGCAACGCGAGACGAGTCGTCGACTTGATCCGTGGTCAGCGAAAGCAGGACACCGATCAGCGCGATGCCATCGGCAATGCAATGATGAATGCGAACGATCAGCGCCTGACCGCTGCCGTAATTGTCGACCAGTTGCATCTGCCATAGCGGCTTGGTGGCGTCGAGCGGCGTGGATGCGAGTTCGCCGACCAGCTTTTTCAGATCGGCAGCGCTCCCTCTGCCCGGCAACTTCCTTCGAACGAGATGATCGTCGAGGTCAAAGCCATCGCACTCTTCCCAGTGGCAGCCCATCACATCCCGCACCGCTCGGCTCCGAAAACGCCGATGCGTCAGCAATCGCGACTCGAGCACTTTGCGCAATCGTGCAACGTCCAGTTTGCCGTCGAATTCGTAGACGCCGACGATCATCATCAGATTCTTGGCGGAATCCATCCGCAACCACGCGGTGTCGACGGCAGACATCCGTTCGCGCAGCCCCATCATGCCTCCAGGTTTGATCCCCACTGCATAATAGTCGCGCATCGACCACCATCATTAGCGAGGAGAACCTATGAGCGATTTGAAAGCTCAATTTGAAACGGCCGTTGCCGATTCGAAAAATCTGCCCGAGCGGCCGGACAATCAGACCATGTTGAAGATGTATGGGCTGTACAAGCAGGCGACCAGCGGCGATGCCATCGGTTCGCGCCCGGGTTTCACCGACATGGTGGGTCGTGCCAAATGGGACGCCTGGAATGAGATCAAGGGAACGGCGAGCGAGGACGCGATGAAGCAATATGTTTCGCTGGTCGAGGATTTGAAGGACTAGAGCTCAGCCTTTGCGTGATGCTTTTTTTGCCGGAACCTTCCCTGCTCGTCCGGCCAGCAAAGTGTCGAAGTTGCGCTCGATGTGCTCGAGCAATCGTCCCTTGAATGCCTTCAGCAAAAAACCGAGAGTAACGTCGAGCCGGATTTCCGAATCGGTCACGTGCATCTGGCCGTCGACGCCCGGACGGTGAAAGCGCAGCGTATCGCCGTGCCATTCGCTCGTGAGATCGTATTTCTCGGCCAGATCGTCGGCGGCCTTTTGCGCCAGCGCCTTTGCTTTCGTGATCGGCAGCGAGTGGGATTTGGCGAGTTTGATGTCCGACATGCGGTCTCCGCGGAATATCAGCGACGATTACAGGGCCTGTTCACCCTAAAACATGAGTGCGAAAGGTCGATTGCGGGATGCAGTGCTAGGGCGTCGAGAGCGCCGTTGGTGCATACCAATCAGCGAGCGACAACGACGCAATGCGCCCGCAA
>CAZKNV010000251.1:0-3634 GCA_964554145.1 uncultured Burkholderiaceae bacterium | reverse complement strand
AGATTCTGTCGTGGCATCAGTCGGGCGCGGTGCTGCTGATGATCATTCTGGGCGGAATAGGCAGCCTGCGTGGCGCGGTATTCGGGGCGATTGCGTTCGTCGCGTTGCAGGAGTTCTATCAGTCGCAGGCGATCTTCGGTTCGTTCGCCAAGCACTGGCAGTTGCCGCTCGGACTGACCATTATCGCGTTCGTTGCGCTGATGCCGAAGGGTTTGATCGGGCTGGGCGCGCAACTGCGATTACGGAAGAATGAGCGGAAGTGAGATGACGTTGCTCGCTGCAAAAAACATCTCGCGCCACTTTGGCGGGCTGCGCGCGGTCGACGATGTGTCGCTTACCGTGCAGCGCGGTGAAATCCATGCGGTGATCGGCACCAACGGCGCGGGCAAGTCGACATTGATCAACGTCTTGTGCGGCGAACTGGAACCGACCAGTGGGAGTGTCGAGCTGGCAGGCCACGATGTCACGCGCTGGAGCCAGCCGCGCCGTGCGCAGGCGGGACTTGGCCGCAGCTATCAGCGCACGACGATTTTTCCGAACTTCACCGTGCACGAAAACTGCCGCTTGTCTGCACAAGCTCAATTGCAAAAACCGTGGGACTGGCTGACGCCGGCAGCGCGCTGCGACTCTTCCGGCGATGCGGCCGAGGCCGCGCTGCATCGAACGGGCCTGATGCCGCTGGCGGGCGCGCTTGCTGCAACCCTGTCGCACGGCGCCAAGCGCCAGCTTGAAATCGCGATGTGCCTGGCTACCCAGCCGCAGATTCTTCTGCTCGATGAGCCGCTGGCCGGCATGGGATCTGACGAAACCGAGCGCATGCTGGCGCTGCTCAACGAACTGAAGGCGGGCCACGCGATATTGCTGGTTGAACACGACATGGATGCGGTGTTCCGTATCTCGGACCGCATCACCGTGATGGTCAACGGTCGCGTGCTCGCGAGCGATGTGCCGCAAGCCATCCGCGCGAATGCAGAGGTGCAGGAGGCGTATCTGGGCGCGCATTTGGAAGAGCAGGTATTGCATTGAGCACGAACGCGCTGACGCCCGCTCGAAAAACCTTGTTGATCGACGCTGCCCAGTTGCACACGCACTACGGCGCGAGCCATATCCTGCACGGCGTTTCACTGGCCATCGGCGCCGGCAAGGCGGTCGGCCTGCTCGGCCGCAACGGCATGGGCAAGACCACGCTGATCCGCACGGTGCTTGGCTTGGTGCGGCCGACCTCGGGCACGATTCAGATTCGCGGCCACGATTGCACGCACGCGCGACCCGACCGCATCGCGCGGCTCGGCATTGGCTACGTACCCGAGGGGCGCGGCATCTTTCCGAATCTTTCGGTGCGTGAGAACCTGTTAATGGCGGCGCGCCCCGGCGTCGACGGGCGATACGACTGGACGATCGAGCGCGTGCTGCAGGCGTTTCCGCGACTGGCCGAGCGGCTCCATCACAGCGGAGCGCAACTGTCCGGCGGCGAACAGCAGATGCTCGCGATCGGCCGTGCGCTGATGACGAATCCCGATGTGCTTTTACTGGACGAAGCGACCGAAGGCCTGGCGCCGCTGGTGGTGCGCGAAATCTGGCGCATCATCGGCGCCATTCGCGCCACCGGAATTGCGTCATTGATCGTCGATCGCAACTATCGATCGGTGCTCGCGCACACCGATCGTTGCATGGTGCTGGAAAAAGGCCGCGTCGTGCTCGAAGGCGAGTCGGCGGCGTTGGCGCGCGCGCCGGAGGAACTGGCGCGATATCTCGGCGTTTAAGAAAGACGGCGCCCGCCGGGCGCCGTCTTTTAGCGGAATCGGTTACTGCCCGATCGTTGCTGCTGCGCGTGCCCCGAGTACGGCGCTGAACGCCGCTGTTGGATGGAACGGATCCCAATACGCATAAGTATTCGGTGTCGAACACAAAGTCGGCGGCATCACCAGCGTGTTGAAGCAGGCTGCCGTGATGTTGTCGAACCCGAACGCCGCCGGAGTCGCAACGATCTCGTTCGTCAGCGCGCCGAAGTCAATCACAAAGATATTCAGTGAGGGCGAAGCAGCGCGAACCGACGCTATCTGCTGCGCCAGCGCGCCGTTGAACTGATTCGATAACTGCGTCGCTGCCGCTGCGGCGCCGGGGCTGACGACGTTGATCGCCTGCACGCGCGGCGTACGGCCAATGTCGGTGCTGTTAAGCACTGCAATGTTGCGCGCGCCGGAGGCATATAGCCCGTTGACGATCGTCACGACGTCGGTCACGGCTGCCGTCAATACATTGGTCGAGATTTGAGTCGCCATCGACGGATTGGCAGCCGACAGCGTCAGCGCGTCGGAGATGTTGTTGCCGACCGTTGCACCGTCGACGACAAACAACGTTCGCGCGCTCGACACAAAGCCGACGCGCATGAAGTACTGCTCCAACTGCGCAACCGTGCTCGGCACCGTTGCCGCAGTGCCGGGCACCGTGCCGGCGCCGGGCACGGTGCCTGTGCGTGCGCCCGCATAGGCGAAGTTGTTGCCACCGGCGGTCGATGGCGTCACGGCAGCGGAGTACTGGGACGCAAGCACCTCGACCCACAGCGGTCCGTTCGAGAATCGGCCGCTCGCATACGGCGGCACTGGCGGACAGCCGGGAGTCGATGACGTCGGACATACGTTGCCGGTATCGCTCAGGCTGGCACCGAACACCACGGTGGTCTGAAACAGCGGCGGCTGCGGCGGCGGATCGTTATCGCTACCGCCGCAAGAGACGAGAGCTGCCGCCGCAGCGATTGCGGCCAGGATGCGAGCAGCCGCTTTGTTATTAAACGGGCCGGGATCGAACATGGTGGTCTCCGATGAATCTGTTGTTTGTGGTTTCTAGGTGTTGTTGAGTCTTGTCGCACCGCCCTCTCGCGTGCCGCGTTCCTAGAGCGTCGGGGATGATAATCGTTCGCCGCTCTTTCGTTACGAGTTCACCGATCTTGCGACCGCAATACTCGCGCTCGGCGCCAAAACTTCGTCGTTGTGCTGTCCGAGCGCGGGCGGATCGCGGCGGACGGCAAAGCCCTGGCCCGAGAAGCGCAACGGCGAGCCGAATGTGCGGGTACGCGCGCCGGACGGCAGCGTGATCTCCTGCACCCACTGCATGTGTCGCACCTGCTCGTCCGCCAGGGCACTCGAGTAGGTGTTGATCGGCGCACAAGGAACTCCGGCCTCACGCAGCCGGTCGAGCATCTGCTGCACCGTGCAGGCCGCAAACTCGTCCTCGAGAATGATCTTCAGCGCCGCCTGATGTTTCGCGCGCAGCGACGTCGACGCAAAGCGCGCGTCAACCGCAAGTTCGCTCCGACCTAACGCATCGCAGGTGGCCCGCCACAGGCTGTCGTTGCCCGCGGCCATTGCGAAGTAGCCGTCCTTCGCCCTGAATGCCTGGTAAGGCGCGTTGCGCGGATGCGCGCTGCCCAGCTTTTCCGGATCGCGCCCGGTGCCGAAGTACTCGCTGGTCTGCAGCGCGGCGATGCCGAGCGAGGTTCCGAGCATCGAGACATCGATGTGCTCGCCCGCGCCGCCGTTTCGCACGCGCATCAGCACCGCAGCGATCGCATAGGCCGCATACAGTCCCGCGCAGAAATCGGACACGGGCACGCCGCACTTCACCGGCGCGCCAC
>CAZKNV010000250.1:0-3644 GCA_964554145.1 uncultured Burkholderiaceae bacterium | reverse complement strand
TGCTGGTGCTGGCGCTGATCACGATCGAGTATCGCGCGCGCGGAAGCGCACGTTTTTTTACGCCGACTGCAAGCCAGCGTCCTGCGTCGCGCACGTCATTGACCGGCCGACGCAGTGCAGGGGCATTCGCGCTGTGCGCGATACCGGTGGCGCTGGGATTCGTCGTGCCGGTGATTCTGTTGTTGCGATTGCTTCTGCCGGCGTGGCAAACGGTCGACTGGTCGCGGTATGCGACCTGGCTTATCAATACGCTTTCGATCGGCATTGCGGCGGCTGTCGTCGCGCTGATTGCCGTGCTGGCGCTCGCGTACACCGCGCGCTCGATGACGCGTGGCGCGCCGAGCGCATTGGTGCGAACTGCGGTTCGATTGATGAGCCTTGGCTATGCGGTGCCTGGCGCCGTGATCGCGGTCGGCATCCTGGTGCCGCTCGCGGCGTTCGACAATCGGCTTGACGCTGTCATGCGATCGACGCTCGGTGTTGGCACCGGGTTGCTGTTGACCGGCTCGGTGTTCGCGTTGCTGTACGGCTATTTGGTGCGTTACTTCGCTGTCGCTTATCAGTCGGTGGAAGCGGGATTGACCCGCATTACGCCTGCGATGGACGCCAGCGCGCGCAGTCTCGGCAGCACACCGTTCGATACGTTCGTGCGCGTGCATCTGCCGATATTGCGGCCGTCGGTGCTGGCTGCCGGCCTGCTCGTCTTTGTCGACGTGATGAAGGAGTTGCCGGCGACATTGGTCTTGCGCCCGTTCAATTTCGACACGCTGGCCGTAGTCGCGTATCAGATGGCAAGCGACGAGCGACTTGGCCAGGCAGCGTTGCCTGCATTGACGATCGTCGTGGCGGGTGTGGTTCCGGTGGCGCTGCTGTCGCGCGCGATTTCGCGCGCGTCCGAAGTTGGACGGCCCGCGTAGACTGCGCGCGCTCCACTCTTCAGGATGCCCGATGGGTTATGTCTTCGCAGCGCCACCGCAGGCGGTGGTGCCGGTCGATGGCACCAGTGATCTGTTTCCGGTGCATCGAATCTATTGCGTCGGGCGCAACTACGCGGATCACGCCAGGGAGATGGGATTTTCCGAGCGCGAGGCGCCGTTCTTTTTTGCGAAGCCGCCCGATGCGGTGTTGCCGGTCCCATTCGGCACGACCGGACAACTTCCGTATCCGGGCGAGACGACCAACCTGCATCACGAGATCGAGCTGGTGGTCGCCATCGGCAAGAGCGGCAGCAACATCGCTGCCGCCGATGCGCTAGAGCATGTGTACGGCTATGCGGTCGGACTCGATATGACGCGACGCGACCTGCAGTTCGCGCTGCGCGACAAGGGCCGGCCATGGGATGTCGCCAAGGGATTCGACTACTCCGCGCCGATTTCGCCGATCAAACCCCTCAGCATGACCGGCGAGATTGTCAGCGCGCAGATCTGGCTGAACGTTAACGGCGAGCGACGCCAGGCGAGCGATACCGGCAAGTTGATCTGGAGCGTCAACGAGACGATCGAATATCTGTCGAAGTTTTTCGAGTTACGGCCGGGCGATCTGATCTACACGGGCACGCCGGCAGGCGTCGGCGCAGTCAAGCGTGGCGACGAACTGGAGGGCGGTGTCGAGCACATCGGCGCATTGCGAGTGAAGATCGTATGAGCGTGGTGCCTGGCAGCTTTGTACGGTGCCTGGTGGCGGTAGTGTTGCTCGCGTTTGTTGCCGCAGCACCTGCCGGCGCACAGGGGCCCGTCGTTCTAAAAGTGCATCACTTTTTGCCGCCTGGTTCGACCGCGCACGCGAAGCTTCTGGTGCCCTGGTGCGAGCGCATCGAGCGCGAAGCAGCGGGGCGGCTCAAATGCCAGTTATATCCATCGATGCAGCTCGGCGGTACGGCGCCGCAACTGTATGACCAGGCGCGCGATGGCGTGGCCGATATCGTGTGGACGTTGCCCGGCTACACCGCGAACCGGTTTCCGATGATGGAAGTGTTCGAGCTGCCGTTCATCAGCAGCTCGGCCGAAGCGACGTCAAAGGCGGCTTGGGAGTTCTACGAGAAGCACGCGCGCGAAGAGTTGCGCGAAGTCAGGCCGCTCGCGATCCACGTGCACGACGCCGGCTACCTGCACACGCGTGACCGGCAGGTTCGCGTGCTGGCCGATTTCCGCGGACTGAAGCTGCGGGCACCGACGCGGCAGACCAATCGGTTGCTGGCCGCGCTCGGCGCCACACCGGTATCGATGCCGGTCACCGGGCTCGCGGATGCGATCAGCAAGGGCGTGATCGATGGCGCAATGATTCCATGGGAAGTCGTGCCGGCGGTCAAAGTGCACGAGGTCGTCCGCTTTCATACCGAAACCGATCCGAACGTGCCGGCGATGTACACCGCAGTTTTTCTGCTGGCGATGAATCGGCGGACTTATGACGATCTGCCGCCCGACCTGAAAGCGGTGATCGACCGTAACTCGGGAGCGACGCTCTCCGCACAGGCCGGGCGCATCTGGGACGAAGTGTCCGCGTCCGCGCGCAAGTTCGCAGTCGATCGGGGCAACACGATGTACACGGTTCCCGCTGCCGAGTTGGCGCAATGGCGGCGCGCGGCGCAGCCGGTGATCATCGATTGGGTCGCCGATATGAAGCGGCGCAAACTCAATGGCGATGCACTGCTTGCCGATGCACGCGCGATGATTGTGCGTAACGCAAAGAGCAAGAAGTAGGCGGGTGCGTCGCGCGCTCGATTCTGTTGCGACATTACTGGCGCTGGCCGGCGGTGCGTTGCTTGCAGGGCTGGCTGCGCTGACCACGGTTTCCATCGTCGGCCGCTGGCTTGCATCGCAACCGGTCACCGGTGATGTCGAGTTGGTGCAACTCGGTGTTGCTGCGGCGATCGCGCTCTTTCTGCCGTACTGCCAATTACACGGCAGTCATCTGATCGTCGATTTTTTCACTGCGCGCTCATCGGGCACATCGCAACGCTTGCTTGACACCATCGCGGCGCGCGCGACGGGCGCTGTGCTTTTGTTGCTCGCATGGCGCGCGACGATTGGAGTTATCGAACTGCGCGCTGCGGGCGAGACGACGATGGTGCTCGGCGTTCCGCTATGGATGCCCTATGCGGTGATGATTCCGGGTCTGGCGCTGGCCGGCATCGCAGGCTTGGTGCAGCAGGTCTCTCGCGAACCACGCGCCGGAGCGACGTGAACATCGCTGTGCCGTTCGCGCTGTTCGGCGGCATGCTCGCACTGATGGCGTTGCGTATGCCGATCTGGGTAGCGATGTTTATCCCGGGCGCGCTCGGCTATCTATGGCTATCGAGCGCCGACGCCTGGCTGGCTGCGCTAAAAGGTCTCACCTTTGCGCGGTTCTCGATCTACGACCTGTCCGTAATCCCGCTGTTTCTGTTGATGGGTCATCTGGCAACCCAGGGCGGGCTATCGGCTGGATTGTTTCGCGCGGCCACCGCATTCGTCGGTCACTGGCGCGGCGGACTGGCGCAAGCGAGCGTTCTCGCGTGCGCGGCGTTCGGATCGGTATGCGGATCGTCGGTCGCAACCGCAGCGACGATCTCGCAAGTCGCGTTGCCCGAGATGCGGCGCTATCGCTACGACGGCGGCTTTGCGACGGCGACCTTGGCTGCAGGTGGCACGCTCGGCATCCTGATT
>CAZKNV010000249.1:1370-3645 GCA_964554145.1 uncultured Burkholderiaceae bacterium | reverse complement strand
GCAAGTAAAGTAACGGACTGCTGCTTCGCACATCGACCATCACCTTGGTCGTGTTCGAGAACACCTGCTGCATGGTGTCGATATAGAGCCGATCGCGCGTCACCTGCGGCGCCTTTTGATACTCGACCAGTATCTGCTGAAAGCGCGATGCATCGCCTTCTGAAGTTTCGACGACGCGCGATCGATATCCATCGGCTTCCTGCAACAGGCGCGCCGCCAGACCGCGTGCGCGCGGCACGACATCGTTGGCGTATGCCTGACCTTCGTTGATTTGCCGCTCGCGATCCTGGCCGGCCTTGACCGCATCGTCGAACGCGGCCTGCACCTGCTCGGGCGGCTGCGCGTTCTGAATCGCCACGGCCTGCACCAGGATGCCGGTGCCATAGCGATCGAGCATGTTCTGCATCAGCTTGCGCACCTCGATCGCGATTTCCTGGCGCCCTTCGTACAGCACGGAATCCATCCTCTTGCTGCCGACCACTTCGCGCATTGCCGACTCGGCCGCCTGTATGACGGCAGAGGTCGGATTGCGGCTGTTGAACAGATAGTCCTGCGCGCCGTCGTCCTTGATTCGATATTGCACTTCATATTGAAGGTCGACGATGTTCTCTTCGTCCGTCAGCATCAGCGCTTCCTTTAACCGCTCGGGGCGGCCACGGGTTCCGACCTCGACCCGGCGCAGCGACAGGATGTCGACCTGCTCATTGTTCTGCATCGGCCACGGCAGGCGCCAGCGAAAACCCGGCGATGTCGTCTGCGAATACTTGCCGAAGGTGGTTACAACGCCGACCTGGCCCTCCGGAACGATATAGAAGCCGCTACCCAGCCAGATCAGTCCAATGACGGCAAGCACCGCCGCAAGGCCAAGCCCGGTTCCCTTGCCATCCGGAGTAAAGCCGCCGAATCGGCCGCCGTTTCCATTACCGCCGCGCCGTCCGCCGCGTTTGCCGAACAGATTCGAAAGCCGGCGATTGAAGTCGCGCCAGAGTTCGTCCAGATCAGGCGGGCCGTCGCCTCCTGGCCGCCGTTGCGGATTGGGCCTTTGTTCTGGTTCACGACGCGGCTCATTCTTGCCGTCATCGTCGGCACCATTGGAACCGCTGCTGCCTCGGCCCCACTTAGGGTCGTTAAGCGACATCTATCGGACTGCCATGTATGAGTGTCATATCGACCTGCGCAACTTTCAACTACGCCGCTGCTGCGCTTGGCCAGGAAGGAGCGTCTTCGCTCTGTTTCGCGGTGATCAGCCCGTTACTAACGCTCGCCGAACGCTCGACAAATTCGACTATCGCATCGCGCAACAATTCCAGTCCCATTCCCGTTTGCGCGCTGACCGAAACGGCGGCGATGTTATCACGCGCATCACGCTCGACCGACGGCGCGCGGCCGGTCAAATCGATTTTGTTATAGACGACGATGACGGGCACTTTATCGGCACCGATTTCCGCCAGCACGCGCTCGACTTCCGCCATCTGTTCGGCGCGTGCAGGCGATGCAGCATCCACCACATGCAGCAGCAGATCGGCCTCGGCAGTTTCGTCGAGTGTCGACTTGAACGCTTCGATCAGCTGGTGCGGCAGCCCGCGGATAAAACCGACGGTGTCCGATATCACTGCGTCGGTTTTCGCATGTCCATTTAAACCGAGATGGCACTTGCGCGCGGTGGTGTCGAGCGTTGCAAACAATTGATCGGCCGCATAGGCACGCGCTTGAGTCATCGCGTTGAACAGTGTCGATTTGCCGGTGTTGGTATAGCCGACCAGCGAAACCGAGACGACGTCGTTGCGCGATCGGGCGCGCCGACGCGTTCGCCGCTGCTTCTCCGATTGCTTCAGCCGTTCGCGCAGCCGCCGCACCCTGACGCCGATCATGCGGCGGTCCAGCTCGATCTGTTTCTCGCCCGGGCCGCCGGTCTTTCCCAAGCCGCCGCGCTGCCGCTCCAAGTGCGACCAGCCGCGCACCAGTCGCGTTGACAAATGCTGGAGCTGCGCAAGCTCGACTTGCAGTTTGCCTTCGCGGCTTTGCGCTCGCTGCGAGAAGATGTAGAGAATCAGCGCGGTGCGGTCGAGCACCCACAGGCCAAGCGCTTGCTCGAGATTGCGCTGCTGCGCGGGTGACAGTGCGACATCGAAAATAACGAGGCCCGCGCCAGCGGCTGCCGCCTCGTTTTTCAGCTCCTCGACCTTGCCGCTGCCGATGAAATACGCGGGGTCGGGCCGGTCGCGCCGCACACTCAGCAATGCCGCCGGCTCGATATCGGCCGAAACGACGAGTT
>CAZKNV010000249.1:0-1270 GCA_964554145.1 uncultured Burkholderiaceae bacterium | reverse complement strand
TCGCGCCGCACACTCAGCAATGCCGCCGGCTCGATATCGGCCGAAACGACGAGTTGCTTCAGCTCTTCGATCGCATCCGGATCATCGCGCCGCCCGATCGCAACGCTGACGAGCAGCGCACGAGTCGAATGCTCGGCGCGTTCAGAATCAACCTGGAAGACGCTCAGGTTCCGGCTCCGCTGCTAGATTAACCGGCCGCGCGGGTACCACCGTGGAAATGGCGTGCTTGTAAACCATCTGCGTCACAGTATTGCGCAACAGGACCACGTACTGATCGAATGATTCGACCTGGCCCTGCAACTTGATGCCGTTTACCAGATAGATCGACACAGGAATGTGCTCTTTGCGCAGCGCGTTCAAGAAGGGGTCTTGTAGTAATTGCCCTTTGGCAGTCATTTTGGCTCCAGCGTTTTGACACGCTTGTTCGTATGCGGTTCAGTATGGGCTCAATTGGGGATCGACCCAAGCGGATCAACCGATCCGATTCAATTTAATTTAAAGCAAAAGCTGCGCCTTGGCGAATGCGCGGGCGCTGGTTGTCATTCAACGTACGGGTTTTTGCTGGTTCGGAACTCCACTCGCAACGGCGTTCCGGTCAGATCGAACTGCTCGCGAAACTGACCCTCAAGATAGCGCCGGTAAGTTTCCGACACATTGCTGAGCGAGTTACCGTGCACCACGATGATCGGCGGATTGTGACCGCCCTGGTGCGCATAACGCGGCTTCGGCCGCGAATGGCCGGCACGCGCCGGCTGCTGCCGCTCCACTGCAGCCGTCAATGCGCGCGTGAGCTTCGGCGTCGGCAGCCTTGCGAAGGCCGCGCGATGGGCCTCGATCACCGAGCGCATCATGGGCTTCAGCCCGGTCCGTTTGCGCGCCGAAATCTGATGAAAGCGTGCCCAGCGCAGAAAGTGCAGCTTGCGTTCGATTTCGCGTGTGATCCGTTCGCGTTGATACGAGTCGAGGCTATCCCATTTATTGACCGCCACCACCATCGCGCGGCCGCTTTCGAGCACGAAGCCGGCAATGTGCGCATCCTGGTCCGCAATTTCGGACGCCGCATCGAGCAGCAGAATGACGACGTTGCTGTCGGCAATCGACTGCAGCGTTTTCACCACCGAAAACTTTTCGATCGTTTCGAATACCTTGCCGCGGCGGCGCAGGCCGGCGGTGTCGATCAGCGTGAACTCGCTGCCGTCGTATTCGAACTCGACCTCGATCGAATCGCGCGTCGTGCCGGGCTGATCGAACGCGATCATGCGCTGCTCGC
>CAZKNV010000248.1:0-3650 GCA_964554145.1 uncultured Burkholderiaceae bacterium | reverse complement strand
TGGACTGGCGCGCGTGCTGCGAGCGCACGACATCGATGTGTTCGAAGTCAATCGACCCGACCGCTCCAGGCGGCGGCTGCGCGGCAAGAGCGACCCGACCGATGCCGAAAGCGCTGCTCGAGCGGTGCTGGCGGACGAAGCGACCGCGGTCCCGAAGACGCAGTCGGGTGCCGTGGAAGCTATGCGCGTGGTCTGCACGGCCAGGCGCAGTGCGGTTAAGGCTCGAACGCAGGCTGTCAAGCAGCTGCGCGCGCTGCTGGTGACTGCGCCTGACGCCCTGCGCAGCAAGCTTCTGCGGCCGAAGCCCGAGCAATGCGTGCGCAGCTGTCTTGCGTTACAGCCGACCGAGACGTCCCCGCTGCCGCGGGCGTTAATCGACACGTTGCGTTTGCTGGCGCAGCGCTGGACGAATCTCACGGACGAGCTGCGCGAGCTCGACGCCGCACTGCGTCAGCTCACGCGGCAGGCCGCCGGTGGACTGATCAAGCAGTTCGGTGTCGGCCCGCAGACGGCTGCCACGCGGTTGGTGGCCGCAGGCGATAACCCCGAGCGCTTACGCAGTGAAGCCGCCCTTGCCGCACTGTGCGGGGTTAGTCCGCTGCAGGCGTCCTCGGGCAAGAGTGTGCGTCACCGGCTCAATCGCGGCGGCAACCGTGCCGCCAACAACGCGTTGTGGACGATTGCAATGGTGCGCATGCGCAGCGACCCTCGCACGCGATCCTATGTGGCACGCCGTACTGCTGAAGGTATGTCTCGAAAAGAAATCCAGCGCTGCTTGAAACGCTACATCGCTCGTGAACTCTACCCGCTTATCCTGGCTGATCTGGGCACCGCTTGACATAGGAGCGTCAACGCCGCGATCGAGAGTTTCTTCTCGTCGTTAAAAACGGAAAGAACTCGCAAGAAGAACTACCAGACACGCGACGAAGCAAGGGCTGATGTGTTCGACTACATTGAACGCTTCTACAACCCACGGCGGCGCCACTCGACGCTTGGCCACGTCAGTCCGGATCAGTTCGAAAAAGCGCAAGTGAGCTTACGGTAGTGTCCGAGGAAACAAGCGAAGCCCACACATCGCGGGCGATTTCACTAAACGGAGTCTACGTTTCATTATTTGCTCTAGCTTCGTTAGCTATGCAATTCGTTTAAAGCATACTGTTACAAGAAACGATCTTCTTGGTATGGTGCGGGGCGCCTTGATCCGCTAGGCCGGACGAGACCGCTCGAAAACCCATAGAAAGACACACTCATGGAATTAGCGTCGATCACCGAGCCGCTGCTTGCTGTGAGCCAAGTCTCTCTGCAGTATAAGACCAAGGAGCATCTGGTTACCGCCACCTACCGGGTCAGCCTCCAGGTTCACAAGTGCGATCGTTTCGTGATGCTTGGTCCCTCCGGTTGTGGCAAGTCGACGTTGTTGAAGGCGGTCGGTGGTTACATGAGCCCTGTCGAGGGCAGCATCACCTTGAATGGCAAGCTCGTGACCGATCCGGGCCCGGATCGGATGATGGTGTTTCAGGAATTTGACCAGCTGCTGCCGTGGAAGACCGTCCAACAGAACGTCATGTTTGCGCTCACCTCCAGCGGAAAACACCGAGGCAAGGCTGCCGAAGAGAAGGCCATGCAGTACATCGAGAAAGTGCACCTGAGCAAGTTCGCCGATGCCTATCCGCACATGTTGTCGGGTGGAATGAAACAGCGCGTCGCCATCGCCCGCGGCATGGCCATGGAACCCGACATCCTGCTGATGGATGAACCGTTCGCGGCGCTCGATGCGCTGACACGCAGGAAGATGCAGGATGAACTGCTGCAGCTTTGGGAAGATATCCGCTTCACGGTGCTCTTTGTCACCCACTCCATCCCCGAGGCGGTGAAGATCGGCAATCGCATTCTCTTGATGTCGCCGCATCCAGGGCAGGTCAAGGCCGAGCTCAACAGCGACGGTACCGATCCGGCAGATCCGGTCACCGGCATCAAGCTGTCGGAGCGCATACACCAAATGCTGTTCGCCGATGAGGTCGAAGAAACGAAAGAGGCTTCACATGACTAACATCAATGTCAGCCGTCCCGAATTCGTGCGGGACACGGTGCAGGCAAGCAAGTTCGGCGTGGTGCAGAAATCGCTTCCCGTATGGGAGAAGATCTGGGATCGCGGCGAGGTCAGGAAGAGCGTGTTGCTGCTGTTGCTGGCGGGCATATGGCAGGCGTATGCAATCCAGCTCGACAACTCACTGCTTTTTCCCACCTTCAGTTCCACGGTGGTGGCGCTGTGGGACTCGATCGTCCAGGGCGGCTTGCTCGGCAAGGCGTGGTATTCGATCCGGATCCTGCTCATCGGATATGCGGCGGGCCTCGCGCTGGCGGCGGCCCTGACGGTCTTGGCCATCACCACGCGGATCGGTGCAGACCTTCTGGAGACACTCACCTCGATGTTCAACCCGCTGCCCGCGATCGCGCTGCTGCCACTTGCGTTGATCTGGTTCGGCCTGGGCTATGGCTCGATCGTGTTCGTGCTCATCCACTCGGTACTGTGGGCCGTGGCGCTGAACACGTATTCCGGATTCATGTCGGTTTCCCTGACGCTCCGGATGGTTGGGCGCAACTACGGTCTTTCCGGTCTAGGCTACGTCTCGAAGATCCTGATTCCGGCGGCATTCCCCAGCATCCTGGCCGGGTTGAAGATCGGCTGGGCGTTTGCTTGGCGCACCCTGATCGCGGCAGAACTGGTGTTTGGCGTAGCCTCGGATTCCGGAGGCTTGGGATGGTTCATCTACGAGAAAAAGAACATGCTGGAGATTCCTGCCGTTTTCGCGGGCCTCTTCACCGTCATCGTGATCGGCCTCGCGGTGGAGAACCTGATCTTTCGCAAGATCGAACTCCACACCATTCGCAAATGGGGGATGCAGAACTGAGCTGAACTATATGCAAGCTTGCAGCCGGCCTGGCCGACAGCGAGGCCAGACGGCGAAGCAAGCGTCGCCCCGAGACAACGCACAGTCGTTTCCAGTTCCGGTATAAGCCTGAGCAGTCTGAGGCCGGCGACGCGCAACGAGTCGATCGGTTGTAGACGAGATCAGTGTATTGGGACGCGGGTTCCTGGGGTTAGTCTACGTTGGTCGCGGTCGAAGGCGCGGGCGTGGACAACGCCGCGCGTTGCCCACAGCCCGTCGGCGCATCGTCTACCCGCGCGCAGCCCGGTAGGGGAATTAGCTGGTGCGTGCCGGAACGCGTCTGAACACGCCAGCCGAGCCTCATTGAGTTCCTCGGCCGCCTGCAACATCGGTGAGCGCGTGCCCAGCTTGCAGATATTCGAGCGACGCTCTCGCGCATGAACGTCACCACGTGGAGCTGGCTGGCGACCTCGTCCACTGACCTGCCCCCCTGCCGGCGTACCAATCGTTTGGCGGAAGTCCGGGTTGCAACATTAGTTGAGGGGATCTGTTTTGTCGTTTGCTGTTTGAGCAGCATCGCCAGCGCGCTGGCGATGCTGCTCGGCGAAGCGTGCGGGTGAGATGCGGCCGAGGCTGCTGTGTGGGCGCACCTCGTTGTAGTCGCGGCGCCAGGCGGCGATGGTGCTGCGCGGTTGGTGCAGCGTCTCGAACCATTGCTCGTTCAGACATTCGTCGCGCAGTTTTCCGTTGAAGCTCTCG
>CAZKNV010000247.1:0-3653 GCA_964554145.1 uncultured Burkholderiaceae bacterium | reverse complement strand
GAGATCTGGCTTACAAGAAGATTTTTCCGGCGCTGCAGGCCATGATCCGGCAAGGCGAGCTCGATATGCCGATCATCGGCATTGCCCGCGCCGGCTGGTCGCTCGACAAGCTGCGCGAACGTGCGCGCGATTCCGTGCAGAAAAATGGCGGGGTCGACAAGGCTGCGTTCGCCAAGCTGTCGGCGCAATTGCGCTATGTCGAGGGCGATTACAACGGTCCGACCACCTACGACCGGTTGCGGCAATCGCTTGATGGCGCGAAGCGGCCGCTCCACTACCTGGCGATTCCTCCGAGCATGTTCGGCACCGTAGTACAAGGCCTGGCCAATGCCGGATGTGCTGCGGACGCGCGGGTCATCGTCGAGAAGCCGTTCGGGCGGGATCTCGCTTCGGCGCAGGCGCTCAACCGCACGTTGCACGAAGTCTTTCCCGAATCGGCGGTGTTTCGCATTGACCATTATCTCGGCAAGGAGGCGGTGCAGAACTTGCTGTATTTCCGCTTCGCGAACTCGTTTCTTGAACCGATCTGGAACCGTAATTACGTTGACAACGTGCAGATCACGATGGCTGAAAAGTTCGGCGTGCAGGGCCGCGGCAGTTTCTACGAGGAAGTCGGCGCGGTGCGCGACGTAGTGCAAAATCATCTGCTGCAGGTAATCGCATTGCTGGCGATGGACGCTCCGGTTGGCCGTGATCCCGAATCGATGCGTGCCGAAAAACTGCGGCTGTTCCGCGCAATGCGGCCGCTCGATCGGAACGAAGTCGTGCGCGGCCAGTTCAGCGGCTATCGCGATGAGGCAGGCGTGGCTCCGGATTCGGACGTCGAGACCTTCGTTGCGCTGCGACTGCAGATCGATACCTGGCGCTGGGCCGGAGTGCCGTTCTACATCCGCGCCGGCAAGCGCCTGCCGATCACAACCACCGAAGTGAAGGTGGATCTGAAGACTCCGCCGCTGCCGATCTTCGATCAGGTGCTGCCTGTGCAATCGAACTATTTCCGCTTCCGCCTGAGTCCTGAGGTGGTGATTTCGGCCGGTGTGCGAGTCAAGCGTCCCGGAGACGAAATGCTGGGCGAGCCGGTAGAACTGGTCGCGCGTCGTTCGCCCGCCAGCGAAGATTTGCCGTACGAACGGCTGCTCGGCGACGCGATTCGCGGCGACGCTTCGCTCTTTACGCGCGACGACAGCGTCGAAGCCGCATGGTGCGTGGTCGAGCCGATCCTTGATCACGCGCATAAAGCCACGCCGCTCGCCGAATACGAGCCCGGCACCTGGGGGCCCGCGGCCGCCGCGACAGTGGTCGCCGGTGACGAAGGCTGGCACAACCCGAAGCCCGAGACGCCGCCATGCTAGCGACGAACGAAGTGGTATTCCTGCTCGATGTCGACAACACCCTGCTCGACAACGACCGCTTCTCCGCGGACCTGGACGCGCGCCTCGAGCAGGACTTCGGCGCCGCTGAGCGTGACCGATATCGCGCGATTTACGCCGGGCTGCGTACCGAACGCGGCTATGCCGATTATCTGGGTGCGTTGCAGGAATTTCGCGTTGGTAACGACGGCGATCCGGACCTGCTGCAGATGTCGGCGTTCATGTTGGAGTATCCGTTCGACGAGCGCCTGTATCCCGGCACGCTCGACTCGATTACGCACTTGCGCACGTTCGGCCTGCCGGTCGTGCTGTCCGACGGCGACGTGGTGTTCCAGCCGCGCAAGATCCAGCGCGCCGGCATCTGGGATGCGGTCGAAGGCCACGTCCTGATTTACCTGCATAAGGAGCGCATGCTGGACGCGATGCAGCGCCATTTTCCAGCATCACACTACGTGATGGTCGATGACAAGCCGCAGCTGCTGGCGGCGATGAAACGCGTGCTCGGCGCAAAGCTGACTACGGCATTCGTGCGCCAGGGCCATTACGCCGTCGAATCGGTAGACAAAGTCATCGAGCTGGCGCCTGACATGAGTATCGATCGCATTGGCGATCTGCTCGATATCGAGCGATCGTATTTTCTTGCCGCCGCATCGACACGCGATGCGACCACGAAGGAGCAAGCATGAACAACACGCAACGCCTGCACGATCTCGGCCAGAGCCTATGGCTGGACAATATCTCGCGCCAGATCCTTAACGACGGCACCTTGCGCCGCTACATCGACGAGTATTCAGTCACCGGGCTGACGTCGAATCCGACCATCTTCGACGAGGCGATCGGCGCGGGTGATGTTTACGATGATGGCATTCGCGACAAAGCAGTGGCCGGCAAATCCGGCGAAGCACTGTTCGTCGAGCTGGCGCTGGAAGACCTGCGCCGCGCCGCCGACCTGTTCCGGCCGGTCTTTGACGCCACCGATCGTGTCGATGGCTGGGTGTCGATGGAGCTGTCGCCGCTGCTTGCCGATAACACCGCCGGCAGCATCGAGGCGGCGGCGCGCATTTACAAGCAAGGCGACCGGCCGAATCTATTCATCAAGATTCCCGGCACACGCGAAGGCGTTCCTGCAATCGAGGAATCGATCTTCGCCGGCGTGCCGATCAACGTCACGCTGCTGTTCTCGCGTGAGCAATATGTCGCCTCGGCCGAGGCGTATCTGCGCGGCATCGAGCGGCGCATCGCAGCCGGGCTTGATTCGAAAGTCGGTTCGGTGGCGTCGGTGTTCGTTAGTCGCTGGGACAAGGCCGTGAGTGACAAGGTGCCCGCTGAATTGCGCAATCGACTCGGCATTGCGGTCGCCTTGCAGTGCTACCGCGCCTACCGCGAATTGCTGGCGTCGCCGCGCTGGCGCAAGCTTGCCAGCGCCGGCACGCAGCCGCAGCGCCTGCTCTGGGGCAGCACCGGCACCAAGGACCCGAAGGCATCCGACACGTTGTACGTCGAAGCGTTAGCCGCGCCCGACACCATCAACACGATCCCGGCGAAGACCCTGCAGGCCTTCGCCGAACACGGCGAACTTAACGGCGCGATGCCGGAAGACGGTGGCGACGCCGAAGCGGTGCTGAAGCGCTTTGCGCAAGCAGGTATCGATGTCGGCGCGCTCGCCACGCAGCTACAGAAAGAGGGCGCGCAGGCGTTTGTCAAATCGTGGCAGGCGCTGCTGCAGCGTATCGCCGAGAAGAGCGAAGCGCTCGCCGATGCCGGCGCGCGCAATGGCTAACGATGGGGTAAGTGCCGGCAAGCGCAAATCGGTCCGCACTGAACCGGCATCGTCGCTGACCCAACGCCCGCAGTGGCAGGCGCTGCAGCGTCATTTCGAGGGTATTGGACACCGTCATTTGCGCGAGCTGTTTGCCGAGGATGCAAAGCGCGGCGAGCGATTCGCCGCCGAAGCCGCGGGCCTGACTCTCGATTACTCGAAGAATCGCATCACCGGCGAAACGCTGCGGCTATTGCTGGAACTCGCGCAAGTGTGCGGCGTGCGGCAGCGCATCGAAGCAATGTTTCGCGGCGACAAGATCAATCCAACCGAACAGCGCGCGGCGCTGCACATCGCGCTGCGCGCGCCGCGCAGTGAAAGCATCTTCGTAGACGGCAAGGATGTCGTGCCGGAGGTGCATGCAGTGCTCGACCGCATGGCTGTGTTCTCGGATCGCGTTCGTGGCGGTGTATGGAAAGGCCAGACCGGCAAGCGCATCCGCAACGTGGTCAACATCGGCATCG
>CAZKNV010000246.1:0-3659 GCA_964554145.1 uncultured Burkholderiaceae bacterium | reverse complement strand
ACTTGCGCGGTACGGCGCGCATTGATCAATCCCCAAACCGTCATCAGCGTCGCCGCTGCCGGAACCGCCAGCGCGCTCCATACGGCAAACGTAGGGAGAGACATCGCAAGACCGAGCTGGCTGCCTATCCAAACGCCCACTAGCGCGACATCGCGCAGCAGTGTCAGGACCAGCAGGCTCGACAAGAAGCCGATGGCGACGAAGGCGGCCATCATTGCAATGTCGTGGCCCCGCCTCTGCTGGCGGCGTCGACTCCGCCAATGGCTCAGCCCCACCTGCAGGCAGATCGCGGAAATCACGACAAGCAGCGTCACGCCGATCTGCCACCAGGTGAACGCAGCCAGAGCGGGGACAAGTCGCCAAGCGATGTACGCGTGTATCAGGAGGGAGATGAAGCTCAGCGGCATGTCGCGGGGAGACTGGCAAGTGAAAAGAAAGGGGGCGTCGTCATTTTTTCGGCGTCGCCAAGGAGAAGTACAAGACGCTCAATCTCGACATCATCACCACGGTGGTCGAGAACGGCAAGACGGTGCGCAAGCGAGCAAAGGGAACGATCAATGTTCAGCGTGGCAACGGGAAGTGCTTCAGCGCAACGAAGCCGCTTTAGTGCTGTAGCCCGTGATTTCTTTCGAAGGCTACGGCAGCTCGAACCGATACGCCTCTACTCCCCGGCCTTTTGCACTCAGCACCGGGGCAGGCTTGTTTTTCAGGTGGCGATCGAGGAACTCGATGCCGTAGCGATCGATCAGGTACGCGTTGGGTCTTGCCTTCAGACACGAAACCACGTTCGGCTGGCCGGCGCACAGAAGATTGGTCCATTCGAAGTGCGTGCCGCCGTTGAGCTTGACGAAGTACTTCGGCGGCGCCGTCACGGCATAGGCGCCGTGCGCCCCTTCGATGCTTGGCGTGATGCCCCAGTCGAACTGGGCGCCCTGATACATCACCGGAGCGTTAAGCCGTGCGAGCGTGCCATGTGCGACAAACGGGCTCACGTACGGCGAAAACGCGAGCACCGCTTTCACATCGGCGTGCTTCCAGGATGGCCAGCCGCCGGCCATGGCGATCGCTGCATAACCGCCGACTGAATGGCCGACCGCGCCGATGTTGCGCACATCCGCCGCACGGCCGAGCTGTGGATCGTCGGCCACCAGGCGGATGACGGCACGCAGGTCGTGCAGACGATCGATTTCGCTGCGCTCGTTCCAGCGCTTGGGCTCGAGGAACGACTGGTCGGTGCGCATGTTGCCGAACTTGAGCTCGTCGCTGCCGATGGCGCAGACCCCATCCTTGTGGTCGGGCGCCGCCACCACGTAGCCGTGCCGCGCCAGCTCCTCGGTGAAAAACAGCGTCTGCAACGCGCAGCCGCCGAGTCCGTGCGAAAAAAGCACGAGCGGCACGCGCGGGCAGGCGGCGGGCGGCGCGTCCTTCGCCACGCTACCCATGAAGCTGCCGTTCGAACGCGAGTAAGCCATCGGCCGCTCGCCTGCTGCCGCCGGATACCAGACCGCCACCTTGCGGCCATTTTCCATCGCGAGCACTCGGTATCCGGCCGCCTGCCGGCCAGAGCAGTCCTCGGCCGCGAGCACGCTCGGACTCGGCAGTACACAGAGCAGTGCAGTGATGCACACCAGATTCGCAATCAATGAAGGTGACACGGAATGGTCTTCTCGCGGCGGGCGATGTGCGACTGTAGCGGTCGCGTTGCGGGTAGCGACCGAGCCCGGCGCGTTAGCTCTCAGTTCTTTTGCTGTCTATGCGCGTTGTGCTCCACTTCGGCCGTGTTCAACATCATCATCTGATCGCCGATCCAGATCTTGTCGCGCTCGGTTTCGTTCGGGTAAATGTGTGTCATCCAGCCGAGCGCCAGCGGAATCCAGTAGCCACCCGCGGCCTGGCACGTGGCTTCGTCGCCGATTGAGCCTGCGAACCCGAAGCGCGCGCTCGGGCCGTCCCAATCTTTCCTCGGAGTGCCGCTCGGCCAGCCGCAGAAGTGCACATGGCGATGCCACACGCCGATGCTCAGCGGCACGCGCTTGTCGAGCTCGGCGGGCAGCGTGTTGCCGGGCGCGGTGTACATCACGCCGACGGCCTGCATGCCTTTTGGGGTTCGCTTGTAGAGAATCGAACCCGGGCGCTCGAGATCGATCGCGTTCTTTTCGTTGCCGGCGCGCCAGTGGTGCGTGTAATGCACTTCCTCTCCGATCTTGCCGGTGGGCGCGAAGGGTGCGTAGCCTTCCGCTTCGGCGTCCGCCACATCGCGATAGGTCTCGAGCACGCGGCGCGCGGTAGCGCGAATCTCTTCGGCACGTGCCGCATCGCCTGGCTGCGGCGGCTGCCGCACGCTCATCTGCATGTGCTTGCCCATCATGTGGGTCTGCACCGGCGTGTCGCTCGTTTCTCCGCTGACCCAGCGCAGCACGCGCTGCCAAAGCGGCACGCCGGCGTGCGCGGCGGTGGCGAGAAGCATCGCGGCGAATGCGGCGGCAATGATTCGATTTCGGCGCGTCATTGGAAGAACTCCGGTCCTGTGTCTTTATCAGATGTCGATGCTGATGCGAAGTGCCTGCGTTGGGTGTGTCATTTGGTGTCGCATGTGTCATTCGTGACAGAAAGCGCTTTGGTACTCCCTCATGGCGCCGCTGGGCACAAGCGCTTATATTGATGACACGCCCATGAAGGAGGGACCCATGCATAAGAAAGTCACAATGAAATGGATTGCAGGTGCTGCCGCGATGTTGGCAGCGACAATCAGCCTTCCGGCACACGCCGGCAAGACGCTGGATACGATGAAGCAACGCGGCGCTCTTACCTGCGGCGTGAACGTCGGCCTCGCGGGTTTCTCCGCCGCCGACAGCCAGGGCAACTGGACCGGCCTCGACGCGGATATCTGCAAGGCGCTGGCCGCCGCCGTGCTGGGCGACGCGAACAAGGTGAAGTGGGTGCCGCTCACCGCGCAGGCGCGGTTTACGGCGCTGCAATCGGGCGAGGTCGACATCCTGTCGCGCAACACGACCTGGACCCTGACCCGCGACGCGTCGCTCGGCCTCGATTTCGTGGGGGTGACGTACTACGACGGCCAGGGCTTCATGGTGTCCAGGAAGACAAAGGTCACGAGCGCCAAGAGTCTGAAGGGTGCCGATGTCTGCGTGCAGTCGGGCACGACGACCGAGAAGAATTTGAATGACTTCAACAAGAGCAACAACCTGAACATGAAGCCGGTCGTGTTCGAGGGTCTGGAAGCGTCGGTGAAGGCGTTCTTCTCGGGCCGCTGCCAAGCCTACACGACGGACGCTTCGGGCCTGGCCTCGATTCGCAACAAGGAGGCGAGCAACCCCGACGACTACGTGATCCTGCCTGAACTGATTTCCAAAGAGCCGCTCGGACCGGCGGTCCGCCGCGGTGACGACGAGTGGTTCGCCATCGCCAAGTGGGTGACCTTTGCGTTGATCGAAGCCGAGGAGTACGGGATCACGCAGGCGAACGTCGACAAGATGAAGGCGAGCACCGATCCGGCCGTGCAACGTATCCTCGGTACCGGCGAGGACATGGGCAAGCTGCTTGGTCTCGACAAGGAGTGGGCGTACCGCGCGATCAAGGCCGTCGGCAACTATGGCGAGATCTTCGAGCGCAACGTCGGCCCGAAATCCGCACTGAAGCTG
>CAZKNV010000245.1:0-3666 GCA_964554145.1 uncultured Burkholderiaceae bacterium | reverse complement strand
ACGCGCAAGCGTTTGGCGTAGATGCGCTGCCTTGGGCGTCGTCGAGGAGCGGAGCCAATGCCGGGGCCTTTGAGCGAAACAGCGCTTTAGCCCTGTTTCGCGCCGGCCTTGGCGAGTACCGCAGAGCAGTCGCGAAGCGACCGACGACGTAGGCGGTGCAGCTGCGTCAGCCGCTGCTGCGTGAAGAACCCTAGTCGAAATCTTTTCGTAGTCGACGATTACCAGTTCTTTAGCCGACAGCGCAGACGTGCCACCGCCTGACTATGCAACTGGCACACGCGCGACTCGGTAATTCCCATCACAACGCCTATTTCGCGCAGATTTAGGTCCTGCTCGTGATACAGGCTCATCAGCAGCTTTTCGCGCTCGGGCAATTCGTCGATTGCGTCGACCAGCGCATAGCGAAAGCGCTTGTCCCGCAGGATCTCGGCCGGCTCGGAAGAGTCGCCGACCAAGTGGCGCTCCAGATAGTCTTCATCGTCGACCTTGCCGCCCAGATCGTCCAGATACACCAGCTGCGCGCCGCGCGCATCGTGCAGCATCTGCTGATACTGCAGCAGCGACAGTTCAAGCTCCCCGGCGATTTCTGCTTCGTGCGGCGCGCGGCCAAACTTGCCTTCCAGCCGATGAATCGCGTTCTCGATATCGCGCTGGCTCTTACGCGCAGAACGCGGCAGCCAGTCATTGGCGCGTAGCTCGTCCAGCATCGCGCCACGAATGCGCTGGGCGGCATACACCTCGAACTGCGTGCCTTGCGTAACTTCGAAGCGCGACACCGCATCCATCAAGCCCATCATGCCGGCCTGGATCATGTCGTCCAGCTCGACGTTGGCCGGCAGCCGCGCAATCATCTGATGCGCCAGCCTGCGCACCAACGGCGTGTATTGCTTGACATAGTCACTCTCGATCAGCGGGCGAGGCCGGATCTGCTCCAGCTGCTGGCCGTCGAGCTGACCGTTATTCAGCGCTTGATAAAGCGCGTCGTATAAAAAGGCGTCGTTCTTCATATGTGCCCAAACTTTATGGGCGGCACCTCACTCGCTATCCCCCGATAGGTGGCGAAAAAGCGAGACATCTGACCGCATTGAAGCGCTCCGCTGAAAGGTGCGGCGGCCGGCGCTAACGACAACGAAAGTCGAACCAAATCAACGACTCCGAAACACTTCTTGCGGACCGACGTTGAGTTACAAACGCGGCGACGCCACAAGAAAGGCAGGTGATCGCCGTCCTTCCCGCTTCATCAGCAGCAGTTCGCGCCGAGCGGCGTTTTAAAGAAGCGCGCGCACACGCCGATCCCACATCTGACTACGGCATAACGCTGCGACCGAAGGATGTACCGATGACTCGCAACCAACTCGTCAAGCAACTCGCGGAAATCGCGACCCAACCGATCGGTGCGCCGATCGCTGCAAGCTCTGCAGCTACGGACAGCGCATCGATCGAAAGCAACGTCGCATCGCCAACCGAACTCTTCGTGTGGTTCGAAGACACTGCTGCGCGTGCGCTCGATGGGCGGCGCGGCGTCGCCGGCCTGCCCGAGTCGCTACTGCCGATCAATCGCAGCATGAAGATCGTCGAGCGCCGTTACGCAGAGAATCATCTGCACTTGCTAAGCGCCGTACGAATCGCGTGCCGTCAAAATACCGGCGAGCTGATCGCATCGCTGTATACGGCCGCACTGTCGGTCGGAACGGTGGCCTGGATCGGCACCGGCACACAGTACGCGCGCACCTGGAGCGATATGTATCCAGCCGCAGCCACTTCAAAGTAGCTCGCACATCAAATAAAAAAGGCGCCGCGCGGCGCCTTTTTTTATGTCGATCGCTTCAAGCGGCTTCTTCGTCCGGTGGTGACGCATGCGGGCGGGTCGCAGCATCGAGCTTGTTCATGTATCGCTGCAGCATGCGCGCGGCAGATTCACTTAAATCGACGAACTCGCACCCGCAGCGACGCAGGCCATCAGGCGAGGGCTGTGCATCGACATAGCGCACGCGCAGCGTGACTGTGATCTGACCGACATCGGGCAGATCGAGATAGCAGTTTTCCAGGTCGCGATCGGTCGGCAAATCGAACTGAATCGGATGGACGAACAATGCAAGGCCACCGACGCTTAAGTCCAGCACGCGCACCGACTCGTACTGGCCTTGATCGCGCGGCGACGGAATCAGGCATGTGGCCGGCCGCACCGCCGGCGGCTGCCGTCGATACGAGCCACGCCGCTGCATGCGCAACAGTTGCTGCGGCAGCCGCACGCGAAATGCGGCGCGCCCTTGATGATCGACCGCCTCCGCAGTCCCGACTGAAAACTGCAGCTTGACGTTGTCCAGAAACGCGACGACGACCAATTGCTTGGATGCATAGATCGCCTTCTGCGCGGCGGCATCGGACGTGCGGTCGAGTATCAGCTCTTCAAACCCTTCGTTAACGTCGAGCACATTGCTGACCGTAAAGCCGGCTGCCTGGTCGTAGTACATGGTCACCAGCACCTGCTTGTCGCGCAACTGGCGCAGCAGGCCGGCGATTTCGCTGCGCGAATAAATCGCAAAGCGCTCGAGCTCCGGCGAATCGGGTTCCGGAAATGGCGTGGTCAGGCTCATCGTGCTTCGTCGGATTCGCCCGATTCGCTGGGCCGGGGCGTCGAGATATACGGTGCAATGGGCTCGAGCCACGGCTCGGCATGATTGCGGATCTGTGCGTCGTCGGCCAGAATCTGGCGCAGCAACTGCATGCGGCGTGCATCGTCGACCGCACTCAGCGGAGCATCCAGACCGTCCGGACAATAGGCAGCCGCTTTCAGCATCGCAATTAACGCGCAGCAGCGCTCCTCCTGCCGATCGACTTCGATCCAGTCGCCCGCGCGCGCCGCAGCAAGCATCGCGCAACTCGCCTGCGCGATCGCTTCGTAGTGTTGCAACAGGTTCGAGCGCACGGCTTCGCCTGCGGTGGTCGATCGGGCCGATTCGGTCATCTCGGCCACTTCGCATATATCGTTCGGCATCGTTGCCTAACCCCGTCATTGCTCCGTGCATATGTGCACGCAGCGTGTGAGCAATGTAGCGGCGATGGGGTAGGCGCCATCGTCCGATTGGAAGGCCGTTCCAAGCGCTTTTTCAAATAAGAGCGCAAAAAAAAGCGCCGGTACCTAATGGACCGGCGCAAAGGCGGGGAGGAAACCATGAATCCACATCAACCATCTTGGCGAAGCGCGCTTGCCATCTGTTCGTCCATCGACGTGCCGGCGGCGCGCGTGCCTCGCACAGGTCATTAACGGCACGAGTGCGCTCGACTTGAGCCGCCGACCGAAGTCGGGCGCTCCGCGGGCGCGTAGGAAATTGCCCTACAAGCCGACGAGCGGCAGGCTGACACGGATCGTGGAACGCCGCTGATTCAACGAATTGAGCCGGTTTCCCACAATGGCGTCACTTCGAAACGCATTCAAACGAACCACACCAACACCGACTCAACCGCGAACCAGGAGCAACCGAATGAGCACGATCGCCGCCAGCAACGAACAACTTCTGCAGGAAATCCGTGAAGCCAACCTCGCCTACCTCGTTCTGGCTCAGCACATGATCCGCGCCGACAAGGCACAGGCGCTGTACCGGTTGGGCGTTTCGGAAGAAGTCGCAACGATCATCGATCAGTTGAGCCCCGCGCAATTGATGA